>CAYYCE010000110.1:4480-8055 GCA_964469635.1 uncultured Kineosporiaceae bacterium | reverse complement strand
GTCGACGACGGTCATCGCCTCCGTGCGGTCGATCACCAACGAGCCGCCGGAGGGCAGCCACACCTTGCGCTCGAGGGCCTTGGCCAGCTGCTCGTCGATGCGGTGCGCGGCGAACACGTCGCCCCGGGGAGCGCCGTCCACCTCCTCGGCCGGCTCCCACCGCTGCATCCGCCCCACCAGGTCGGGGGCGACGTGGCCGATATAGGCGTGCAGGGTGTCCCAGGCGTCCTGACCGCTGACCATGAGGGAACCGAAGTCCTCGTTGAAGATGTCGCGCACCACCCGGATCGCCAGGTCGGGCTCGCCATAGAGCAGGGACGGCGCGTGCACCGACTGGGCCTTGGCCGCGATGTCCTCCCACTGGGCGCGCAGCCGGGCCACGTCGCGGCGCAGCTCGTCCTCCGAGGCACCCTCGGCGGCCGTCCGCACGATCACCCCTGCGTCCTCGGGAACGATGTCGCGCAGGATCTTCTTGAGCCGAGACCGCTCGGTGTCGGGCAGCTTGCGGCTGATCCCGGTCATCGACCCCTCGGGGACGTAGACCAGATAACGCCCGGGCAGGGAGATCTGGCTGGTCAACCGAGCGCCCTTGTGGCCGATCGGGTCCTTGGTGACCTGGACCAACACCGACTCGCCCGACTTCAGGGCGTGCTCGATCCGCTTCGGCTGGCCGTCCAGACCGGCGGCGTCCCAGTTCACCTCACCGGCGTACAGGACGGCGTTGCGCCCCTTCCCCACGTCGACGAAGGCGGCCTCCATGCTCGGCAGCACGTTCTGCACCCGGCCGAGATAGACGTTGCCGACCGTCGAGGTCTGGGTGCGCCGGGCCACGTAGTGCTCGACCAGGACGCCGTCCTCGAGGACGCCGATCTGGGTGCGGCCCTCCTGTTCGCGGACCACCATGACCCGGTCCACGCTCTCGCGGCGGGTCAGGAACTCGGCCTCGGTGATGACCGGACGCCGCCGCCCCGCCTCGCGACCCTCGCGGCGCCGCTGCTTCTTGGCCTCCAATCGGGTCGACCCCTTGACCGCCGCGACGTCGCCGCCGCCCGCGCCGCGACGGCGGCTCTCGCGGACCTTGGTGACTGTGTTCGGCGGGTCGTCCTCGGGGGCGCCCTCACCGGAGCCACGGCGGCGACGGCGGCGCCGCCTGCGGCTGCCGCTGCCCGCCTCCTCGTCGTCCTCGCCGTCGCCGGCCTCCCCCTCGTCGTCGGCGTCGTCCGCTGTGGCGCCGACCTCACCGCTCTCGACCTCGTCGCCATCGGCCTCGTCGCGTCCGCGGCCACGGCGGCCACGGCCCCCGCGCCGCCTGCGACGCCGACGCGCGGCGCCCTCGGTCTCCTCCGTGTCGTCATCGACGTCGCCGGAGGCCTCCTCGGTCGCGTCCTCCTCGACGGCCGGCTCCTCGGCCGGGGTCTCCGGCTCCGCGGGGGCCTGCGCCGCCCGGCGGGCCCGTCGCGGCGTCACCGGCTCGGGGATCTGGAACAGCGGCATGGCCAGCGCGGAACCCTCCTCGGCGTCCGCCGCGGGTTCCGGAGCCGGCTCCGGAGCTGACTCGGCGACAGCGGCCTTCTTCCGGCTGCGCCGCTTGGCGGTGGCCTTCTCGGCCTTCTCCTCCTGGGGTGCCTCCGGCCCGGCCGACTCCAACGACTCGGCCGACTCGGCCGGCGCGGCGGCCGCGACCGGCGCGACGGCCTTCTTCCGGGTGCGGCGCTTGGGTGCCTCCTTGGGCGCCTCCGCTGCCGCGGCCTGCGCGGACTCCGTCGGCGCGGTCTCGGCAGCGGTCGCCTCGACGGGGGCGGCCTCGGGCGCAGCGGTCTCGGTGGTCACCGGTGGCGCCGCCTGGGGCGGACCGGCCGGCCGGGAGGCCGCCCGCCGACGCGGCCGCGCCGCACGGGCGGCTGGCGCCGCGGCGGCCGCGGACTCTGCGGCACGCTCTCGCACGTCGGTCTCGACCGTGGGTGTTTCGTGCTCGGAATCGAGCGGCACGGGTACTCCCGTTCGGCCCCGGGCACCGCTCACACCTGCGGTACCGCACGGGGCGGTTGTCTCGTTCGTCACGCCGGGCTCGGCGAGACGGAAGCATCTCGTTTACGACGTCCGATCGGCGGTCAGCGGATCGGCCACCGTGGCACTCGGACCATCGAGCGGTCCCTGCGCCAGTCGCGTCATCCGGGGTGGAGACGGCGGCGCGAGGAGGGCCTGCGACCTGAGTGCAGCGAGGACGTCGTCGGGTCGGACGGCCGGTGTGGTGTGCCGTACGACCACTTGCAGTATCGCACAGGCACCCGGTGCGACTTGAGCGAGACCCGCGGGTTGGATTCGCGCGTCGACGACGGCGGACCGGACGTCGAAGGTGCGCATTCCGGACTTCACCGTCCGAGTCACCTCGACCCGCTCGGTCGCCAGGAACCGCTCCAGCGCCGCCGCCACGTCCGTCTCGTCGAGCCCCGGCAGCTCGATCCGCCAGAGGGAGGCCTCGAGCCGCTCCACCAGACTGGGGGTCCGCGCCTGGACGACGTCCAACACGTCCAGCCCCTCGGGTAGGGCCTGGTTCAGCCGGTGCAGCAGTCGCTGCGGGTCGACCGGGGCCGCGAGCCCCAGTTCGACGTACTCGGCCTCGCTGGCGGCGCCCGTGGGGGCGGCGTTGGCGTAGGAGATCTTCGGGTGCGGGGTGAATCCGGCGGAGTAGGCCATCGGCGCCTCGATCCGGCGCAGGGCCCGCTCGAGGGCGCGCTGGAAGTCGCGGTGGCTGGAGAATCGCAGTCTGCCGCGCTTGGCGTAGCGAACCCGCACCCGCTGCACCACGGGTGGCGGTGGTGGGCCCTCGACCTGGCGTGCCATGGCTGTGACCCTAACCCCCGCCCCCGGCGCGGGCCGGCCTCGAGGACGGGCGCGGAACGGCGAGGCACGGGTCGGGGCGGAGCCCTAGGAGATGGGCTTGGCCAGCACGATGTAGTTGTCCAGGTAGCGGTGACGGTCCCGGTCGAACGGGCCGCCGCAGGTGATCACCACGAGCCGGTGAGCGCCGTCCTGACGGAAGTACTCGTCGTCCGCCGCCAGGCTTTGCTGGCTGATCTGCACCGCCTTGTACACCCGGTAGCGCAGCCGCTGGCCGCCGGCTCGCAGCTCGATGACGGCCCCGGCCTTCAGCCGCTTCAGTTCGGCCAAGACGCCGAGGCCGTAGACCCGGGAGTCGACGTGGCCGGCGATCACCAGCGAGCCCAGCGGATCACCCGCGCGGGCCCCGCCGTCCCACCAACCGACCTCGTCGGGGCGTTCCGGGATGACCAGGCTGCCGTCGGACAGCACCCCGGACGGCGTCACCGGCGCAATGGCGCCGCTGGGGAGAACGATCCGGGTGGGGATGAACGTGATCCGCTGCCCGGCCGCCGCGGTGGCCCGCCTGGCGTTCGGGATCGCCGAGGCCGAGGGACTCGGCGAGGGCTGTGCGCTCACCGAGATCAACGGTGGGACCAGTGACGGCGTCGAGGCGGCGGACGGGTCCTGCGAGCCGCCGGAGACGGTCAGCTGAGGCTCGGTGCCGTCGTCCACGAGCACCGCGGCCACGGGCT
>CAYYCE010000110.1:0-4470 GCA_964469635.1 uncultured Kineosporiaceae bacterium | reverse complement strand
GATCCCGTAGCCGCTCAGGGAGGCCAGGGCGAACGCCGCCCGGCGCCTCACCGCGAGTGCCGGCTCCCGACGACCAGCGGACGGCGCGAGCGCCGGTTCAGGACGGTCAGGCCGCCGAACGTGGCCAGCGCCGCGACCGAGAGCCAGAGGCCCCACGGGCCCTGTCCCACGAAGGAGTCGGCGGCCTGGCCGCCGTCCCCGGTCTTGACGCTGGTCGGACGCTGGGAGCCGACGACGCCGACCGGCAGCACCTGAACCACGGCGTCGGTGTCACCGGCGGTGGCGTCCCCGATCACGAAGATCCGGGTCAACGTGCCGGCCTTCAGGCTCAACACCACCGGCGACAGGATCGCCGGGCCGCTGGTGGCGGTCGGCACCATGTCGATCGTGCAGGTCTTGGCGGACGGTAGCTCCAGGGTGAGGGACTCGCCGTTGGCCACGTTGCGGAAGAGCGGCGTGCCGTCCACCCGGATGTCGGCCGGCGGGGCGACCGCGGTGTGCGAGACGACCACGCGGGTCTTGCCCGGTGCCACCCCGGTGAGATCGTTGGCGAACACGGTCACCACGGGCATGCGGCTGACGTCGGCCGCCCGGTGGGCCACGACGTCGCTGCTGGTTCCGCCCTTGACCGTGAACTTGGCGCTCACGACGGTGTCGGCGCCGTCCTTGAGGGTGACCACGTGGCTGCCGGCGGCCAGCCGCAGCGGACCTACCACCGTCTTCGCCGCGGCCGAGGGTGCCACGTTGTTGTCGTCGATCAGGATGTCGGCCGTGGTCCCGACCAGACCCTGCACGACGTAGACGTCGGCGGTGGTGGAGGCCGCGAGCGCGCTGCCCGGTAGGGCCAGAAGGGCCGCTAGGGCCACGAGCGCCCCGAACATGCCACGAACCCTACGAGCCCCCATCGAAACCTCCGATTCCCGGCAGTCCGCTGCTTTGGCGCCGAACGGCCACGTGTCCGTCTTTCCCGATTCAGCATCCCGACGCTGCGGTGTGTGAGCACACTCTAGGGGTCGGGTGGGGGACGTTGCGGGAGCTTCGCCGATCTGTCACCACGTGGCGTCACAATGGGGGCCCACAGGAGCCAATTGGCACCGTGCGTGACCATGCTGATGGGCCTTCTGGATATTGTGTCTTCCAGCACTCTCCGGCGAGGTCAACCGCAGGTGTGATACACGGTTAGTCGGGAGGTTCTCATGACGGAGCGGGATGCCGCTTCGGCGGCGGGGGGATCCGTCGACGAACCGTCGGCGCACGTCGACGATTCTTCGTCGACGGCGAGCTCCGAGACCGCCGGCGAGTCCGCCGTGGCCGGGCGCCGGCCTCAGGCGGAGCGATCGGCCGCCGGCCCTGTGGCGGTCCGGCCCGTGCGGGCCTCGTTGTCGGGTCTGCGGGAGAAGATCGAGAGCACCGCCGCCCTCCGCGAGTCACTGGACGCCAACGAGGCCGAGGCCCAGGACCTGCGGGCGTCGATCGAACAGCTGCGCCAAGAGCTCGACACCGAGCGGGTGGCGCTCTCGACGTCCTCCTCGGGAACGGCCACCGAGGAGGACGTCCCGGCTGCGCCCTCACCCACGACCACGGACATCCCTCCGCCGCAGACCGCGGATCCGTTCGCCCCCGCCGAGAGTTCGCGCCGGCGACTGCCGTGGTGGGTGCTGACGCTGATCGCGGTCCTCGTCGTCCTCGCCCTTCTGCTGTTCGCCTCCCGCTGCGGGTCCGACACGTCGGGTTCCGCCTCGCCCACCACCTCCCCCCAGGTCTCCTCGGCCCCCTCGGCCTCGCCGACCGCCCAACAGTCCGCGGCCGGGGCGGCAGCGCCCTCCCCGACGTCGATGGCCTGGGCCGGCGCCCAGGTGTCCGAACCGCCCGGGCTGCCGGACGCCGGGCCGGGTATCACCGAGACCGGCACCTTCGTGACCACGACCTTCGACGCCGACGGCACCTCCATGGACGTCTACGAACGGGTGCTGCTCCCCTCCCCCCGCTCCGAGCCCCTGCTGCTGGCGGTGCCGACCCTGCCCAACCTGGTTCATCCGAGCCTGGCCGACGCCCAGGTCCAGCTCGACGACACCCCGGTCCCGGTCACGGGCGAGGCCGGCGTCCTCACCGCCGAGCTCCCGCCCTCCGGTTCCTTCACCTCGGCCGTGATCAGGTACCGCCTCGCCGACTCGGTGATCACGCAGCCGGACTCCAAGCCCGGACGGGTCACCGCGCTCGTGCTGCCGCTGACGGCCGACCTGAGCAAAGCCAGCGGTTCGCCGGTGGTGGTGCAGACCTCCCAGAAGGGCGTCGTGGACATGAGCTGCCCCGTCGCCGTGGACCAGATCGCGCCGCCGTGCGCCAGCGAGTCCACGGGTGGCACGTGGACGGCGACCCCGCCGACGAACTCGCTGCGCACCGTCGTGTTGCTGCTGATCGATCGCTGACCGGCTGATCGGCCGCGCTCAGGTGTGCCGGGCCAACTGGATCTCGGTGCCGAGCTGCGGGCAGACGCCGCAGTCGAAGCACGGCGTCCAGCGGCAGTCCTCCACCTCGACGGCCTGTGGGGCGGTCAGGGCGTCCTGCCAGTCCTCCCACAGCCAGTCCTTGTCGAGCCCGGAGTCCAGGTGGTCCCAGGGCAGGACCTCGGGCTCCTCCCGCTCGCGGGTGGTGTACCAGGCGACGTCCACGACCTCGCCCGCCAGCGCCCTCTCGGCGGCGGACATCCAGCGGTCGAAGTCGAAGTGTTCGCTCCAGCCGTCGAAGCGGCCGCCGTCCGCCCACACCTGACGGATCACCCTGGAGAGGCGGCGGTCGCCGCGTGAGAGCAGCCCCTCGACGATGCCCGGCCTGCCGTCGTGGTAGCGGAAGCCGATGGCCCGGCCGTAGCGACGATCGCTGCGGATCGCCTCGCGCAGCGTGTGCAGCCGGGCGTCGGTGGTCTCGTGGTCGAGCTGGGCCGCCCACTGGAACGGGGTATGCGGTTTGGGCACGAAGCCGCCGATGCTCACGGTGCACCGGATGTCGCGGCGGCCGGTGACCTGCCGGCCGGTCTCGATCACCCGCTTGGCCAGTTCGGCGATCTGCAGCACGTCCTCGTCGGTCTCGGTGGGCAGCCCGCACATGAAGTAGAGCTTCACCTGCCGCCAGCCCGCCGAGTACGCCGCGGTGACCGTGCGCACCAGGTCGTCCTCGGTGACCATCTTGTTGATCACCTTCCGGATCCGCTCGCTGCCGCCCTCAGGGGCGAAGGTCAGCCCCGACCGGCGGCCGTTGCGCGACAGCTCGTTCGCCAGGTCGATGTTGAACGCGTCGACCCGGGTGCTGGGCAGCGACAGGCCGACCCTGCTCTCCTGGTAGGTGTCGGCCAGCTGCCTGGTCATGCCGGCGATCTCGGAGTGGTCGGCGCTGGACAGGCTGAGCAGCCCCACTTCTTCGAAACCCGTTGCGGCCAGGCCCGTCTCGACCATCGAGGCGACGCCGGTGGTGCTTCGCTCACGCACCGGCCGGGTGATCATCCCAGCCTGGCAGAACCGGCAGCCACGGGTGCAGCCCCGGAAGATCTCCACGCTCATCCGCTCGTGCACGGTCTCGGCCAGCGGCACCAGCGGCTGCTTGGGATAGGGCCACTCGTCGAGGTCCATCACGGTGTGCTTGGCCACCCGCCACGGCACGCCCGGCCGGTTGGGCGCCACCCGCCGGATCCGGCCGTCCGGAAGGTAGTCGACGTCGTAGAACCGCGGCACGTAGACCGACCCCGTGGCGGCGAGCCGCTCGAGCAGACCGGTCCGACCGCCCCGTCGGCCGGTCGACTTCCAGTCCCGGACGATGTCGCTGACGGCCAGGACGGCCTGCTCGCCGTCCCCGAGCACCGCGGCATCGATGAACTCGGCGATCGGTTCGGGATTGAACGCGGAGTGCCCGCCCGCGATGACGACGGGGTGGGACTCGTCCCGCTCGGTCGCCACGAACGGGATCCCGCCCAGGTCGAGCGCCGTCAACAGGTTGGTGTACCCCAACTCGGTGGAGAAGGAGACGCCCAGCAGGTCGAACTCCCCCACCGGGCGGTGGGCGTCGACGGTGAACTGAGGGACGCCGGATGCGCGCATCAACGCCTCGAGCTCGGGCCACACCGCGTAGGTGCGCTCGGCGAGGACGTCGTCCCGCTCGTTGAGGACCTCGTAGAGGATCATGACGCCCTGATTGGGCAGTCCGACCTCGTAGGCGTCGGGGTACATCAGCGCCCAGCGCACGGTGGCCTCACCGGCAACGTCCCAGTCCTTGACCGTGCTGTTCAGCTCGCCGCCGACGTACTGGATGGGCTTGCTGACCTGAGCCAGCAGGGGTTCCAGGTCGTCGAAGACGCTCCGCACGGGCATGAAGGCAACCCTAACCCGCCCCTTGCTGAGTGGCGTCGCGCCCATCCCCCTCGGGCACGGCGTGACGTTGTGCCCGTCCGGTGGGCACGGCGTGACGTTGTGCCCGAGG
>CAYYCE010000109.1:0-8061 GCA_964469635.1 uncultured Kineosporiaceae bacterium | reverse complement strand
ACGACGACACGTCGGGCGCGGTCGGTGAACCTCTCGAACATCTGCGCTCCTCGTGTGGTCGGGCGGTGCCGGCAGGTGGCCTACCGTTGACGTCTCGATGCTAACCGTGGCCTCCCCAGGTATCACCAGTGGTGAGCCGTGAGTCACGTCGGTCCCGGAGTTCCGTGTCCGGTGCTTCGGCCAACGGTGAACTGCACTTTCGTGTTCCACGGGGCCCGATCGGGCCCAGCCTGTTCGCTGCTGGCGGAAGGGTCGCCCCACCCAGGGGGACGAGACGGCCCAGACCCGAACCACCAGCAGCAGCCCGGCGATTGGGTCGTTATCGTGCCGAAAGCCGCCAACCGGCGCCGCAGGCACACCGCCGGCGGCGCGTCGGGCCCGGGACGACCACCAACCGGGTCACGGGCCTAGCCAGGCCGCCGGTGGAACAGCAGGATCTGTGGCATGTCGCACACCAGCCCACTTCCCGACGTTGAGATTCCCCACGCCCCGCTCACCGGCTACGTGCTGCACCGGGCCGGCGGGCTCGGCGACAAACCCGCTCTGATCGACGGGCCCACGGGCCGCACCCTGACCTACGGCCAACTGGAGGGCGCCGTCCGCGCACTGGCCGGCGGGCTCGTGGAACGGGGGTTCGCCCCTCGCCAGGTGCTGGCCCTGATGGCGCCGAACCTGCCGGAGTACGCCGTGGTGTTCCACGGGGTGGCGATGGCCGGAGGGGTGGTGACCACGGTCAACCCCACCTACACCGAGCGCGAGGTGCACAACCAGTTGACCGACGCCGGCGCGTCCATGTTGGTGACCGTGGCACCGTTCCTGAACCTCGCCCTGGCCGCCGTCGAGGGCACCTCCGTCACGGAGATCCTCATCATCGGCGACGTCCCCGAGGGCAGCCCGGACTCGGTGCGCCCCCTCACCGCACTGTTCGGGCCGCCGCTGGCCGAGCAGATCCCGGTCGAGGACGACGACCTGGTGGTCCTGCCCTATTCCTCCGGGACGACGGGGGTCAACAAGGGCGTCATGCTGAGCCACCGCAACCTGATCGCCAACATCGCCCAGGTGACCACGTCGTTGGAGCTCAGCGAGGACGAGACGCTCATCGCCGTCCTGCCGTTCTTCCACATCTACGGCATGCAGGTGATCATGAACTCGGGGCTGCGCGTGGGGGCCACGGTCGTGACCATGCCTCGTTTCGACCTGGAACAGTTCCTCGAGTTCCACCAGCGGTACGCGGTCACCCGCAGCTTCGTGGCCCCGCCCATCGTGCTGGCTCTGGCCAAGCACCCCCTGGTCGACTCCTACGACCTGTCCGCGCTGCGACAGATCTTCTCCGGGGCGGCGCCCCTGTCCGCCGAACTCGCGCTCGAGGCGGGGAAGCGGGTCGGATGCGAGGTGGTGCAGGGTTACGGCATGACCGAGATGTCCCCGGTCTCCCACCTGACCCCACCCGGGCAGTTCAAACCGGGTTCGGTCGGGGTGACGGTCCCCAACACCGAGATGCGCATCGTCGACCCGGTCTCCGGCACCGACCACCCGGTGGGCGAGGACGGCGAACTGTGGGTTCGAGGACCGCAGGTCATGTTGGGCTATCTCAACAACCGCTCGGCCACCGAATCGACGCTGGACGCCGAGGGCTGGTTGCGCACCGGCGACATCGGTCACGTCGACGAGGACGGCCATGTGTTCGTGGTGGACCGGTTGAAGGAGCTCATCAAGTACAAGGGATTCCAGGTGCCGCCGGCCGAACTGGAGGCCCTGCTGCTGACGCATCCGGCCGTGGCCGACGCCGCGGTGATCGGGTCGCCCGACCCCGAGGCCGGCGAGGTCCCCAGCGCCTACGTGGCTCTACGCCCCGGGGCGCAGGCCACCGCGGAGGAGATCATGGCCTTCGTCGCCGGACAGGTCGCGCCCTTCAAGCGAATCCGGTATCTGACCTTCCTGGACGCCATCCCCAAGTCGGCCTCCGGCAAGATTCTGCGTCGCGTGCTGCGGGAGGGGAACCCCGGCGCCTGAGGCACCGGTACCCGGAACACCCAGAACCGGGCCGACCGGCCGGCAAACACCGAGAGCGGGGATCCATCGATCCCCGCTCTCGTATGTCGTGAACTGCTCGGCGCCTCAGTGCGCGGCCTCGTAGGCCGTCATCACCTCGGCCGAGACACGGCCCCGGTCACTGACCTGGAAACCGTTGTCCCGCGCCCATGAGCGGACATCGGACAGCGATGCCCGCGCGACGGAACCGTTGCGAGGCTTGGGGGTTGATCCCCGCCGAGCCGCGCGACCGCCGACCCGACGAGCATGCCCGATCCACTGTGCGATCGACTCCCGAAGCGCTTCGGCATTGTCAACCGAAACATCGATCTCGTAGCTGACGCCGTCCAGCGAGAAGCTGACGGTCTCCTCAGCCTCACCCCCGTCGACATCGTCGACGAGGATGACCTGAACCTTCTGTGCCATGAATACTCCTTGACGGGGAGGGATAAGAAGTACTCCAGTATTCTCTGTCCGAAAATGCCGCCGTGTCAATTCTCGGCGTCTTTACCCACGCCACCCTGAGATCATTGCCGGACCGTCCCAACGCTTCTAGGTGCCGCTCAATACCGCCCGCCGTCGAGGCTCACCCGGAGCATTCCCGAAAGGCGCCTCGGTGATACCCAGAGACTGCCCAGCGGACTTCCTTGTCGAAATATGCAGCGAATTGTGACCCACTGTGAAATCGCCTCTGACTCAACAGTCATGCGCCTGGGTAACCGTCACCGTCGGTGCCCTCGGCGGAACCCGGAGACGTCCGCTCGCGCTCCATCCGGGCGGCGGCGACACGCTCCCGGCGATCGGCCTGGACGAGCGCCCGCAATACGATCACGAAGAACAGCGTCGCACCGGCCGACGGAATCACCACTTCGAGGACTCTCAGCACGCTACGAGAATAGGTCCCCCGCGACGGAGCGGCACCCGGGGGTCGGTTTTCCCACACCGTCCGGTCACGCCGGTCTCGCTCGCCCTGGCTCGTGAGCCCCGGGGGCCGGTGGACGGGTCAGGATTTGGGGTCAGGATTGATACTTCGCCAGCGTCCCGTGGACCAATCGCTCCATGGCCGGCAATCCCTGGCCGGCCCCCAGGCTGCGCAGGGTCGAGGCCTCCTCCTCGCGACGGTCCAACACATCCCGCGCCACGTGCCGCACCTGGGGATCACCGGCCCGTCGGACCACTTGGCGCAGCACCCCCATCAGGGCCTCGTGACTGGCCAGCAGGCCCTCGATGGCCGAACCGGGATCCTCCGGATCGCCGCCGCCGCCGTCGAGGCCCGCCGGCAGCCCTGCCCCGGCCGCCACGGCACAGGTGGCCAGGAAGGACAGGTCCCTCACGTCCCGCTCAACGAGCGTGGACCACTGCCGGACGTCGTCCCGCTGCATCGCCAGGGCTCCGATGGTCCGCATCAGGTCCTCGGCCTGCAGGGTGACCGCCGAGCGCAGCAACTGCTGCACGGCTCCCGTCTCGGGCACCCGGGGAACGGGGTCGCGGCGGGGTTCCGATCGATGCGGCTGGCGATCGGTCTGTTGCTCGGGCTCCTCGACCGACCCCGGGGTGGGACGGGTGGGAGTGGACGACACCATGACGGGCTCGCCTTTCTCGCGACGGCCCCCGTTGGAGTCATAGCGTAGTCATACGAACACGGTAAGCATTCGCAACGCGCCCACCACGAGCCGGCACGGGGGCCACCACGAGCCCGGCGCGACACGGGGGTACCGTCGTCGCCGGCGAACCCCGATCATGGAGGAGCCCGCACCATCGAAGGTTCCGGCCGGATACAGACCTTGACCGGGAGGTGTCCACCGTGTCGTCCCGCGCCCGTCGACGAGCCGGGCCGGCCTGGGAGGGCCGGACCACCCTGCGCGTGGCCACACTTCCCGGCCGTGGACTCTACGCCCGGCATCTTTGCCATCCCGAGGGAGTGGACGGCGTCCACCGCACCACCGTGAGCCAGCCCGTCGGAGCGAGGCGGGCGGGGGTCTTCCACACGGAATGGCTGTCGCGCCACCTGGCCGAGGTCGACGTGGTCCACGTGCTCGGCCTGCCGGCGGGAACCGGTGCGGCGGCGGTGAGCGCCACCAGGAACGCGGTCGCGGCCGTCCGCCGTTCGGGGGTCCCACTCGTGGTCACCGCCTACCACCTGTCCGACCCCAGCGGCGAGGACGACAACGGCTTCGCCGACCGCATGACCGTCCTGCTCCGGGAGGCCGACGCCGTCCTGACCCTGACCGACTCGGCCGCCGCCGAGATCTCCCGGCGCTGGGCGATGACCGCCACGGTCCTGCCGCATCCGCACGTCGTCGACTTCGTCCGGATGCGCACCCCACGGAGCCGTTCCCGTTCCTCGGAGCCGCCGGTGGTCGGCACCCATCTGGGATCGCTGCGGCTGGCCGCCGACCCCGTGGACTTCGTCGCCGCGCTGTCGCACGCCGTCCGCTCGCAGGCCGGTGGACGGCTCCGGGTCCACCTCAACTCCTCGGTGTCCGACCCCAACGCGGGCGCCTACGCCCCCCGGGCCGTGCGACAGATCGAACGGGTGGTCCGGGAGACCGGCGGTACCGTCGTGACCCACCCGCCGCTGACGGACGGCCAACTGTGGGATCACCTGTCGATGCTCGACGTCTCGGTGCTGCCACCGGTGCACGGCTCCCACTCGGTCTGGCCGGAGGCGTGCATCGACCTGGGGACCTGGGCCGTGCTGCCGGAGTCACATGCCGCCGGCCAGCAATCGGGCACCCTCACCTACCCGACGAACGACACCACCGACCTGGCACGAGCCCTCGGCGAGGCCCTGGAAGCCACCCGCGGGCTACCGCGGGCCCCACGCAGCGATCCCGAGGACCGTTGGAACCAGCGGGTCATGCTGTGCGAGCGGCACCGCGACCTGTTCGACAGCCTGCTGCGGCCGTCCTGATCACTCAGTCCTGATCACTCAGTCCTGATCACTCAGTACATGGTCAGCCCGACGTCCACGGTGGGCGCCTCCTGGACCAGCGAGTCCACGTAGACGTGGTCGACCCCGGATCGGGCCACGTGCGGCGCCTGGATCAGGCGGTAGGTGCCCGAGCAGGCCACCTCGACCCGCTCGGCGGTGGCGGCCCTGATCTGGGACACCGTGGCCGGCAACAGCTCCAGCGACTGCCCCTCGCAGACCACGAACCGCGCTCCGGCGTGCACCGCCTCGATCCCCTGCAGCGGCGTCTGCACGTCCACCTGGACCAGGGCCCCCGGAAGGCGGCGACGGACGGCGTCGAGGGCGGCGGCCACCGATCCGGCGGCCGCCGCGTGCTCGACCGTGACGTGGGCGGCGTCGTAGAGCCCCGCCCGTCCGTTGGTCCCGCCGCCGCAGCGGACGGCGAAACGCTCCAGCGGCCGCAGCCCCGGCGTGGTGCACCGGGTGTCCAGCAGCTTGGTGCCGGTCCCGGAGAGCGCGGCGACCCAGGCCGCGGCGTGGGTCGCGATGCCGGACAGGTGGCTGGTCAGATTCAGGGCGGTGCGCTCGGCCACCATGAGCACCCGGGTCGGACCGCGCAGGTCCGCGAGCACGTCGCCGGACTGGACCCAGGCGCCGTCGTTGACCCGCAGATCCGCGGTCGGCACGTGCAGCTCGAGGCGGGCCGCCGCCTCCGCCAGCACCACCGGCCACAGCAGCAGACCGGACACCACGCCGTCCTGCAGCGCCACGACCTCGGCCCGCCGGTCGTCGTCGACCGGCACCGTGGCCGCCGTGGTGACGTCCACCCAGCCCGGTCCGAGATCCTCCCCGAGCGCCCGGACGACGAGATCGCGCACCCACTGGGGTTCCAGTCCGACCGCGGCCAGCGCGTCCCGGGTGCCCTCCTGCCACGGGGCCCGGGGCCCCTCCGCACGGTGCCGACTCATACCCGAACGCTCCGCCAATCGCTGCAATCAGTAATCGCTACATTGCGGAAGGTACTCGGTTTGGTAGAGCGGAGCGGGATACCGGCCGGTTCCCGCCGCGTGTCGGCCGCCGGTGCCGACGCTTGGCGCAGGGGCTCGGCCCTCAGCCCGCCGCCGGGCTCATGAGCAGCGGACCGTTCGGCTTCTGGCCGACCAGGATCGGTACGTTGTCGATCAGTCGCGTGGTGCCGACCCTCGCCGCCACCGCGAGCAGCGCCTCGCCGCGGTACCACTCGGGGACGTCCTGGAGGGTCTCGGGGTGCACCAGCACCAGGTAGTCGACGATGCACAGCGGTTCGGAGACCAGCACCGCCCGGGCCGCGCGGCGGACGGCGCTCGCTCCCTCGGGAGCGGCGTTCTCACCGGCCCGCAGCGCCAGGGGCAGGGTGAGCGCGACCTCGCGATCCAACGCCGTCAGGTAGGCGTTGCGGCTGCTCAGGGCCAGGCCGTCGGGTTCGCGCACCGTGGGGACCGCCACGATCTCGCACCGGAAGTCCAGGTCCCGCGCCATCCGTCTGATCAACAGCAACTGCTGGGCGTCCTTCTGACCGAACAGCGCCAGGTCGGGCCGCACCAGGTGCAGCAGCTTGGCCACGACCGTGAGCACGCCGTCGAAGTGCCCGGGCCGGCTGTGCCCCTCGAGCACCTCGCCCAGGTGGCCGGCCGAGAGCCTGACGCCCGGATCGCCGTCCTGGTAGACGACGTCGGGGCCGGGCGCGAAGACCAGGTCGACGCCCTCCTTGGTGCACAGCTCGAGGTCGGCATCGAAGGTCCGGGGGTACTTGGCCAGGTCCTCCTTCGGACCGAACTGCAGCGGGTTGAGGAAGATCGTGGTCACCACGTGGTCGGCCCGCTCCCGGGCACGGCGGATCAGGGCGGCATGGCCCTCGTGGAGGGCGCCCATGGTCATGACGACGGCGACGCTCCCGTCGAGGCCGTGGCGCGCCTGCTCCAGTTCGGCCCTGGTCCGGGCGACAACCGGTGCACCGCTCACGATCCCCTCCTTCCGGTGGCGGGGGGTGCCCGGGGCGGGCACGCGGATCAGGCCGGTCACGTTACTCGGAGGCGATCATCGCCGAATGTGGCACACATCGCAGCCAACGGGCCGTCGTCGACCGCGTTCCCCTCACCGTCGGTGACCCAGCCGGCCGGCCTCCGTCAGAGCTCGGGCCAGCAACCACTCGACGTGGGCGTTCGTGCTGCGCAGCTCGTCGGCGGCCCAGCGAGCCAGGGCGTCGTGCACCTCGGGGTCGAGCCGCAGCAGCATGGCCTTGCGTTCGCGCCGGCCGCGCCGTGACGGGTCGGGCCGATTCCGCCTCCGGCCGTCCTGCGGTCCGTCCTGCCGGGCGCCGTCCCGGCTCACGCGTAGAGCGTCCCGGTGTTGACCACCGGCGTGACCCGGGCGTCGCCGCAGAGCACCACCAGGAGGTTGGAGACCATCGCCGCCCTGCGCTCCTCGTCGAGGTCGACCACACCGGAGCGACCCAACTCCTCGAGCGCCATGCGCACCAGGCCGACCGCGCCCTCGACGATGGTCCCGCGCGCCGCGACCACGGCCGCTGCCTGCTGGCGCTGCAACATCGCCTGGGCGATCTCCGGGGAGTAGGCGAGGTGGCTGATCCGCACCTCGACGATCTTCACCCCCGCCACGGCGACACGCTCGGTCACCTCGTGGGCGAGCCCGGTGGAGACCACGTCGGTGGACCCGCGGAGTGACTCGGCGCCCTCCTGGGTGTCGTAGGGGTAGGCCCGGGCCACGTGCCGCAGCGCCGCCTCGGCCTGCACCTGCACGAAGCCCACGACATCCTCCACGGCGAAGGTCGCCCGAGCGGTGTCCGCCACCTGCCAGACCACGATGGCGGCGATCTCGACCGGGTTGCCCGAGGCGTCGTTGACCTTGAGCCGAGGGGTGTCGAAGTTGTTGACCCGGACCGAGACGTTGCGCCGCGTGGTCCACGGCAGGACGGTGATCAGGCCGGCCGTCCGAACCGTTCCCACGTAGCGACCGAAGAGCTGGATCACCCGCGTCTGCCCCGGCTGGACCACGGTGATCGCGGCCCCGACGGAGATCGCCGCCAGCACCAGCGCGAGGACCCCGAGGAGCCGCCA
>CAYYCE010000108.1:0-8092 GCA_964469635.1 uncultured Kineosporiaceae bacterium | reverse complement strand
TTGGGTTACAGATAACGCTTCCATAAGGGTCTGTTGAGTGGCAGATCTCTTGTGAACAGGGGCACAAGGGTGTGAGGCTAAACGTTGGCGAAACCGGGAGCGGCGCCCGCCGGTCTCTGGAATCATCAAAAACCCCACCTTACCGACGGGATGCACCCATCCCGTACAGATCCCGGGTCACGACTCGACCACTATGCCCCACGGGGCGGAGGAGAGAACCACCTCATGGACTGGCGCCATCGAGCAGCATGCCTCGATGAGGACCCCGAGCTGTTCTTCCCCATCGGGAACACGGGCCCCGCACTGCTGCAGATCGAAGAGGCCAAGGCGGTGTGCCAACGCTGCGACGTGATCGACACGTGCCTGCAGTGGGCGCTCGGCAGTGGTCAGGACGCCGGCGTGTGGGGCGGGCTGTCCGAAGACGATCGCCGTGCCCTCAAGCGGCGCAATGCCCGGGCTCGCCGGGCCGGCTGACCCACCACCGCCGACGACTTTCCCTCGCCCCGGTCGACGACGACCCTCACGGTCGCGTGCCGGGGCGAGTGCTTCCCCGGCTCCGCACCGTCACGTCGACGACCACCTCGGTGCCGCCTGTGAGCGGGCTGTTCCACGTGATCCTGCCCTGCATCTCGCCGGCCACCAGGGCCTGCACGATCTGTGTGCCCAGGCCGTCGCGTCCGGGGCGGAAGTCTACGGGCAGCCCGCGCCCGTCGTCCCTGACCACGGCCCGCAGTGCGGTTCCCTCGCGTAGGGCCGTGATGGTCACCAGGCCGCCCGTCGAACCGGCCAGCCCGTGTTCGACGGCATTGGTCACCAGCTCGGTCAGGACCAGCGCCAGCGGACTGGCATTGGCCGCCTCCAGTTCCCCGAAGGTGCCCTCCCGGTGCACCACGATCTGCGACCCCGTCCCGGCGAGCTCGACCGCCAGCGCCACCGTGCGATCGACGACCTGGTCGAAGTCGACGGTCTCGGTCAGCCCCGAGGAGAGCGTCTCGTGCACCATGGCGATCGTGCTCACCCGCCGCATCGCCTCGGTGAGTGCGGCCTTGCCGTCGGCCGAGGTGATGCGCCTCGCCTGCAGCCGCAGCAGCGCCGCCACCACCTGCAGGTTGTTCTTGACCCGGTGGTGGACCTCGCGGATCGTGGCGTCCTTGGTCAGCAGCTCCCGCTCCCGACGCCGCAGCTCGGAGACGTCGCGCACCAGGACCATCGACGCCGTCCGCTCCCCGGTCACGGTCAGCGGGATCGCCCGCATCGACAGCGCCGACCCCCGTGCCTCGATGTCACTGCGCCACGGCGCCCGGCCCGAGAGCACCAGCGGCAACGACTCGTCGACCTGGCCGGAGCTGTCGAGCAACGGGGTCACCACCTGGGCCAGCGGCCGGCCGACCAGGTCGCCCACGAAACCGAACCGGTGCAGCGCCGAGTTCGCGTTCGGACTGGCGAACGACACCCGGCCCTCGACATCCAGCCTGATCAGGCCGTCGCCCACTCGCGGGGCGCCCCGGCGCGGGCCGGTGGGCGCTCCCGGCGACGGGAAGTCCCCTACCGAGATCATGCGGACGAGGTCGTCGGCACAGTGCAGGTAGGTCAGCTCCAGCCGGCTCGGGGTACGCGCCGCTCCCAGATTCGTGTGCCGTGACAGGACGGCGAGCAGGCGGCCCCGACCGACGACCGGGGTCGCCTCCTGACGCACCGGGACGTCGTCCACCCAATGCGGTTCGCGGTCCCGGCAGGTGCGGCGGGTCTGCCAGGCGGCGTCCACCAGGGGGTTGGCGCGGCGCGGGGGAACCCGACCCACCAGGTCGTCGTGGAACGACGTCGCCCCGGTGCTCGGACGACATTGGGCCACCGCCACGAAGCTGCCGGCCTCCGGGCCCGACGTGAGCGGCACCCAGAGCACGAGGTCGGCGAACGACAGATCCGACAGCAACTGCCAGTCGCCGATGAGCAGGTGGAGCCACTCGACGTCCGGCGGGGCCAGGTCGGCGTTGCGCAGGAGTTCTGCGAGAGCGGGCACGAGCCGGACGCTACCTCAGCGCCGCGGCCACCCGCTCAGCCCGCCTCGCCCGCCTGCTGACCTCAGCCTGTGCTGCGGACGACGCTGCGCAGGGTGCGCAACGCCACCGAGAGCGAGGCGAGGTCGCCCTTGTCGAGGCGGCGCACCTCCTCCAGGGTCTGCGTGGCCCGGGCGAGGGCGTCGGTGTTGGCCCGTTCCCAGGCCTCGATCCGGGCCATCGGCTCCATCGGCACGTTCGGCGAGGCCGTGAGCACCGCGACCGTCAGGGACTCCAGGGCCGCGTACAGGTCGTAGCGCAACGCGGCCCGGGCGAGGGCCTGCCACCGGTCGGCGCGCTCCAGCTGACTGATCCGGGTCAGCATGGCGTCGACGGCGTAGCGCTCGGACAGCGTGGTGTACACCGGGGCCACGTCGGCCGGGTCGGAGGCCACCTGGGTGGAGATCTCGGTGATGTCCAGCAGTTGGAACTCGTTCAGCAGCGCGGCCCCCCGCAGCGCGAGCGGCTCGGGGACTCCCATCCGCTTCAGATCCGCGACGGCATCCTGCAACTGACGCAGCTCGGCCCCGACGGTGAGCTCGGGCATCCGCGGACCCAGCTCGGCCACCACCGGGCCGAACCGGGCCACCTCGGCGGCGACGTCGATGGTGGCGGGCCGGGTCTGCAGGAACCAGCGCACCGCACGGTCCAACAACCGGCGGAAGGCCAGGTACAGCGAGGTCTGCGCGTCGGTGGAGATCTGGTTGTCCAGCGCCTCCACCCGGCCCACGAAATCGTGCAGACCGAAGATCTCGCGGCACACCGTGTAGGCCCGCGCGATCTGCTGCGGGCTGGCCCCGGTCTCCTCCTGGGCCCGGAAGCCGAAGGTGATGCCGCCCCGGTTCACCATCTCGTTGACCAGGAAGGTGGTGATGAGCTCCCGGCGCAGCGGGTGCTCATCGAGCAGGCCGCCATAGCGCGAGTCCAGCTGCGGCGGGAAGTAGGCCCGCAGCATGCCGGCGAACCACGGGTCGTCGGGTAGGTCGGTGGCGATCACGTCCTCGGTCAGGGTGATCTTGGCGTAGGCCACCAGGACCGAGAACTCCGGGGAGGTCAGTCCGCGGCCCAGGCCGTCGCGGGCGGCCAGTTCGGAGTCACTCGGCAGGAACTCCAGCTCGCGGTCCAACAGCCCCCGGGCCTCCAGGGACCGCATGAATCGCTGGTGCACGCCGAGCATGCCGTGGGACTGCTTGCGGGCGTTGCCCAGCAGGACGTTCTGCTCGTAGTTGTCCCGCAGCACCAATCGGGCCACATCGTCGGTCATCTCGGCGAGCAGCCGGTTGCGCTGCTTGCCGGTCAGATCCCCGGCGGCCACGATCCGGTCGAGCAGGATCTTGATGTTCACCTCGTGGTCGGAGCAGTCCACCCCGGCCGAATTGTCGATGGCATCGGTGTTGATCCGGACCCCGGCGATCGCGGCCTCGACCCGGCCGAGCTGGGTCAGACCCAGGTTCCCGCCCTCGCCCACCACCCGGCACCGCAGCTGCGCGCCGTTGATCCGGATCGCGTCGTTGGTCTTGTCGCCGACGTCCGAATGGGATTCCGCGGAAGCCTTCACATAGGTGCCGATACCCCCGTTCCACAACAGGTCGACCGGCGCCCTCAGGACGGCGTTGATCAGCTGTGCCGGGGTCATCGAGGTGACCGTCTCGGGCAGGCCGACCCGGGCCGCGACCTGGGCGGAGATCCGGATCGACTTGGCCGAACGGGGATAGACCCCTCCTCCGGCCGAGATCAGCGAGGTGTCGTAGTCGGCCCACGAGGAGCGCGGCAGTGCGAACAGCCGCTGCCGCTCCGCGAAGGAGGCCGCGGCGTCCGGGTCGGGATCCAGGAAGACATGCCGGTGGTCGAAGGCCGCGACCAGCCGGATGTGCGGCGAGAGCAGCATGCCGTTGCCGAACACGTCGCCGCTCATGTCGCCGATGCCGACGACGGTGAACTCCTCGCTCTGCACGTCGCGGCCCTGTTCGCGGAAGTGCCGCTTGACGCTCTCCCAGGCCCCCTTGGCGGTGATCCCCATCGCCTTGTGGTCGTAGCCGACCGACCCGCCCGAGGCGAAGGCGTCACCCAACCAGAACCCGTAGTCGCCGGCCAGGGAGTTGGCGATGTCGGAGAACGTCGCCGTGCCCTTGTCGGCGGCCACCACCAGGTAGGTGTCGTCGCCGTCGTGCCGGACGACGCGCGGCGGCGGCACCACGGAGCCGGTCACCAGGTTGTCGGTGAGGTCGAGCAGACCCGAGATGAACAGCTTGTAGCAGGCGATCCCGCCGCTCAGCCAGGCCTCCCGGTCGACCGCGGGGTCGGCCAGCTTCTTGCCCACGAACCCGCCCTTGGCGCCCGTGGGCACGATGACCGCGTTCTTGACGGTCTGGGCCTTCACCAGGCCCAGGATCTCGGTGCGGAAGTCCTCCGGGCGGTCGCTCCAGCGCAACCCGCCGCGGGCGACCCGCCCGAACCGTAGGTGGACCCCCTCGACGAGCGGGGAGTACACGAAGACCTCGTACGTCGGCCGGGGCGCCGGCAGGTCCGGCACCGCCCGCGGGTCGAACTTGAACGAGATGTAGTCCTTCGGCGCACCGTCGTCGTTCACCTGGTACGCGTTGGTCCGCAACGTCGCCTGGACCAGGCCGACCAGTGCCCGCAGGATCCGGTCGTGGTCCAGGCTCGCCACGGCGTCCAGTTGAGCGTGCAGCTTCTCCGTCAGCCGCTCGCACTCGGCGGCGCGAGCGCCGCCGTCGGGGTCGTCGGCGAAGGCGTCGGGGTCCAAGCGCGCCGCGAACAGGTCGAGCAGGGCGGCGGTGATCGGCACATTGGCGCGCAGGCACCGCTCGATGTAGTCCTGGCTGAACGTCGTCCCGGTCTGGCGCAGGTACTTGGCGTAGGCGCGCAGCACCACGACCTGCGGCCAGGTGAGCCCGGCGAGCAGTACCAGCCGGTCGAACCCGTCGCTCTCGGACCGGCCCGACCAGGCCGCGGCGAAGGCGTCGCAGAACTGCTGCCGGGCCGAGTCCGGGGAGCCGACCTCATTGCCGTAGCGCAGCCCGAAGTCGTAGATGTAGCCGCGACGCTCACCGACCGGCTCGAGCACGTACGGCCGCTCGTCGATCACCTCGACGCCGAGATTGGACAGGTGGGGCAGCACCTCGGTCAGCGACAGCGGGGCGAGCCGGTAGAGCTTGAACCGCCGCTCGTCGGGCGGCGAGCCGACCGGTTCGTAGAGGTTCATCGCGAACGCCCGCTCGGCTCCGCCGTCCGTGCCGTCGGCCGCCGCGGGGTAGGCCGCGTCCAGCGCCTCGAGGTGCCTCAGGTCGGCGACGGCGACCCTGGCGTCGAAGTCCTCCTTGTAGGCCTCCGGGAAGGCATGGCCCCAGCACCGGTAGAGCCGGGCCGCCTCCTCCTCGCCGGTGCCGACCCGCAGGGCGTCCGCCAGATCCTCGTCCCAGGCCCGGGTCGCCGCGACCAGCTGCTCCTCGACGTCGGCGGCGTCCACCTGCGGCAGCGGCAGGGCCGGATCCACCCGGATGACGAAATGGAGTCGGGCCAGCGCCGACTCGCTCACCCGCGCCGTGTAGGCGCTCGAGGTGGCATGGAAGACCTTCGCGAGCACGTCGGCGATCTTCAGCCGCACCCGGGTGGTGTACCGGTCGCGTGGGATGTAGACCAGACACGAGACGTAGCGGCCGTACTGGTCCGGGCGGATGAACAGCCGGGTCCGTCGCCTGTGCTGCATGTCCATCACGGCCCGGGCGATGGTGGCCAGGTCCTCGACCGAGATGTCGAACAGCTCGTCGCGCGGGTAGGTCTCGAGGATCTGCAACAGATCCTTGCCCGAATGGGATTCCTCGGAGAACCCGGAACGGACCAGCACCTCGACCACCTTGCGGTCGACCAGCGGGATCCGGCGCACGCTGTCGGTGTAGGCGCTGGAGGCGAACAGGCCCAGGAACCGGCGCTCGCCGACCACCTCGCCCGACTCGTCGAAGGTCTTCAGCCCGATGTAGTCCAGGTAGGCCGACCGATGGACGGTGGCCAACGAGTTGGCCTTGGTGACCACCAGGAGGTTCTTCTCCCTGGCCTTGGCGCGGGCCCGTTCGTTCAGGCGCTCGTACCCGGAGCTGGCCGAGGCGTCATAGCGCAGGATGCCCAGGCCGCTGCCGGTCTCGGCCGTCAGCACGTCCCCGAGGCCCTTCTCGGCACCGCCGAACCGGTACTCGCGGTACCCCAGGAAGGTGAAGTTGCCCTCGGCCAGCCAGGCCAGCAGCCGACGGGCCTCGGCGACCTCCTTGGGGTCCACGCCGGTCGGTGGCGTGGCGGCCAGCTCGGCCACGATCTCGGTGACCCGCGACATCATCAGCGGCCAGTCCTCGACGGCCACCCGGACGTCCTCGAGCACCCGGAGGATGGCGGCGCCGAGCTCCTCCAGCCGGGCGGCAGAGGTCTGCCGGTCGACCTCGACGTGCATCCACGACTCGACCATGCTGTCGTGCGCGTGCTCGCTGTCGCGCCACCGGCTCGGGCCGATGTCGACGATCTCGAGCAGCTCACCGGTCACCTTCCGGCGCACCACCAGCTGCGGGTGCACCATCAGGTGGATCCCGCACTCCTGCCGATTGAGCTCGCTGATCACCGAGTCCACGAGGAACGGCATGTCGTCGGTGACGATCTCGATCACCGTGTGCCCGGTGGACCAACCGTGCTGCTCCACCGAGGGCGTGAAGGTGCGCACCAGGGCCTTGCCCTGGGGGCGGTCCCCCGCCAGCTGACGGTGGGAGAGCGCGGCCCCCGCCAGGTCGACCGGCTCCCGCAGACGCATCTCCTCCACCGGCATGTACCGGTAGTACCGCTTCAGGAAGGCGCGCAGCTCCTCACGAGGCTCCCGGGACCCCTGCCGCTCGCCCACCTCGACCGCACGATCGAGGATCGAGATGCGCTCGCTGTCCTGAATGATCGTGATCTGAGCCGTCATCGTTCGCCTCCGTGGCGCCGCTCCGTCGCCCGCACCACCCCGACTGTACCGAGACGGACGCCGATTTCCCCCGGGGATACAGTCACGTTCATGCGCCTGACCGCCGAGATCATCTACCCCGGAGCAGACCCCGAGACCGTGTTCACCATGCTGGTGACGCACGAGTTCCAGGAGCGCAAGTGCCTGGCCACAGGCGCGGTGTCCTACGACATCGAGATCGCCGCCGGGGACGACGGAACCGCCTCGATCATCACCCATCGCACCCTGCCGACCCACCAGGTCCCGGACTTCGTGCGGCGGTTCGCCGGGCAGGCGCTGCAGATCGTCGAGCGCACCGAGTGGGACGCCGCCGACGGCCAGGGCGTCCGGGAGGGCACCCTGGAGGTGGAGATCGCCGGGGCCCCGGTGCGGCTGTCCGGGCGGCTTCGGCTGGCTCCGGACGGCGAGGGCAGCGTGAGCCGGGTCGAGGGCGAGCTCAAGGCCTCGGTGCCCCTGCTCGGCGGCAAGATCGAGAGGGCCACCGAACCCGCGGTCCGCGGCGCGATCCGCGCCGAGCAGCGCGCCGCCGACGAGTGGCTCGCCGCCCGCTGACCCGTCCCGACCTGTCCTGTCTGGGCACGGCGAGGCGTCAGCCCATGTGGGGGTAGATGTGCCGCCGGGGCGGGTCGAAGGTCTCCTTGATCACTCGGGTCGAGGTCCACCGCTGCAGGTTCTGCTCCGCCCCGGCCTTGTCGTTGGTCCCCGAGGCCCGCGCTCCGCCGAACGGCTGCTGCCCGACCACCGCGCCGGTCGGCTTGTCGTTGACGTAGAAGTTGCCGGCGGCGAACCGCAGCCGCTCGGTCGCCTCGGCAATGGCGGCCCGGTCCTGGGCGATGATCGAGCCGGTGAGGGCATACGGCGCGAAGGACTCCATCTGCTCCATGACCCGGTGGTAGGACCGGTCGGGGTAGACGTGGACCGACAGGATCGGCCCGAAGTACTCCTCGCGGAAGATCTCGTCGGTCGGGTCCTCTCCCAGGATGCCGGCGATGCTCTCGTTGCGGCGAGTGACGCCGAGGCGTCGGCGGCC
>CAYYCE010000107.1:0-8129 GCA_964469635.1 uncultured Kineosporiaceae bacterium | reverse complement strand
CAACCCCACCCCCAACGCCAACCCCACCCGCCCCCACGAGCACGGCGTGACGTAGCACCCGTCCAGCGGGTGCAGCGTCACGCCGTGCTCGTGGGGGACGGGTGTAACCCCACTCCCCGGACACCGGTGCCCGAGCCGGCCGCCCGGTGCGGGCCTCAGGTGGAGCGCTGGTAGCTCCGGAACGCCAGGGTGGACAGCCGGGACATCGCCACCGCGGCCACGGCGAGGGCGAGCAGCCGGGGCCCGGCCACCGCCCAGTCCGGCGTGCCGAGCAGCGTCTCGCGGGCGACCACCACCGCCCAGTCCAGCGGGTTGAGGTCCGCCGCGATCCGAATCCAGTGCGGCGCCAGATCCGGGTCCATCACCGCCGAGGACAGGAACGTCAACGGCAGCGCGGTGAACTGGCTGATCCCGATGAGGGCCTCCTGCTCGCGCACCAGCAGCGCCACCGCATTGGACAGCGCGGCGAACACCACGCTCAGCAGGACGGCGGCCAGCGCCGTGAGGGCGACGCCCGCCCAGGCGAACCGCGCCCCGGCGGTGTAGGCCACCAGCAGGACCACCGCCGTCTGCACGATCGAGGTCAGCGCCTGATAGGCGAGCGTGCCGTTCATCATCGCCGAGCGCGAGACCGGTGAGGCCAGCAGCCGGTCCATGACGCCACGGTTCATGTCGTCGATGTAGACGGTGCCGGCCCAGGCCGCGGAGAACAGGGCGGTCATCGCCACCACCCCGGGGGTGAGGAATTCGAGGTAGCTGCCGCCGCCCGAGAACCCGGGGATCTCGATCACGGACTGGAACAGCTGACCGAACAGCAGCAGCCACACCATCGGCTGGATCAGAGTGACCACGAGGAAGATCGGCTGCCGCACCAGGGCCATGACCGACCGCCGGGTGAGCAGGGCGGAGTGGGTGACGAGGGTGGTCATCACGCCACCGCCCCGAGGCTGCGGCCGACGTGGCGCAGGTAGACGTCGTCCAGCGACGGCCGGGCGACGGTCGCGCTCGACACGGCCACGCCCAGTTCGTCCAACCGGGCGAGCACGAGCGGGACGGTGCGCGCGCCACCGTCCGCCCGGGCCCGCAACGCGCTGTCGGTGACGCTCACCTCCCGCACCCCGGGGACGGCGCCGATGCCGGTGGCCGCGCGGGCGCCCTGCCCGGCGTCCACCAGTTCGACGACGATCGAGTCCCCGCGCAGTTCGCTCTTGAGCTCCTCGGGAGTGCCGTGCACCTTCACCTGTCCGGCCTCGACGATCGCGAGGGTGTCCGCCAGCCGGTCGGCCTCGTCGAGGTAGTGCGTCGTGAGCAGCACGGTGGCCTCCTCCTCGCGGCCGAGCCGGTCGATCTCGGCCCACATCTCGGCCCGGGCGTGGGGATCGAGCCCGGTCGTCGGCTCGTCGAGGAACAGCACGGCGGGCCGGTGGATCAGCCCGATCGCGACGTCCAGCTTGCGGCTCATGCCCCCGGACCAGGTCTTGACCAGCCGATCGGCGGCCTCGCCGAGTGTGAACCGGTCGAGCAGTCGGTCGGCCCGTGACCGGGCCTCGGCCCGCGAGAGTCCCTGGATGCGCCCGGCCAGCACCAGGTTCTCGCGGCCGGTGGCCATCGGGTCGCTCGACGGTCGCTGCGAGACCAGTCCGATCCGCGCCCGGACGGCGCCCGGACGGCGGGCGACGTCGATGTCGTCGACGACGGCGGTGCCGGAGTCGGCACGGGTCGCGGAACCGACCACCTGCGACTTGGTGGACGGGCCCGCGCCGTGGGGCCCGCGCCGTCCGACGCGGGTGCCGCGCGGCACCTCGACGCCGAGCCCGTCGCGGGCTCGGGCGGCGTCGCGGCCGCGGCCGCCCGGGTAGGACTTGTGCAGGCCTTCGGCCCGCAGGGCGTGCTCGCTCATGGGAGCTCCTTCTGCGAATCGTGCGAAGGAGCCGATCTCCTAGACTGCCAGTGCGCCTGGAGCAGGTCTTCGGATCGGCTCTCGGACGGCCCTCGGCGGGTGTTGGCGCACCCGCCGAGGGCTTCATGGTTCCTACTGGTCGGTGTTCGGTGCGGCGTCCCTCCCTTCGGGCAGGAAGGCCCTGCCCGCCTCACCAAGATGGGTGACGGGGTCCCGGAGGATCTCCTCCATGCTGGTTCCCCGGTCCAGCAGTTCGTGGAGACGGCGCCAGCCCTCGGAGCCGCCGAGGGTCCTGGAGCGGATTCGCCCACGCAGTCTGGTGACGAAGTCCAGTTCCGCCTTCAGCAGGACCAACCGCAGGTCGGTCTCGACGGTGAAGATCTCGGGGATCCCCATCTCGGCGGCGATCCGCCGGGACTCCTCCACGGCTGCGGCCTCGAGTCGCAGCTTCATCGCCCGCTCCTCGAGCAGCGAGGTCACGGTGTCGGGGGGGAGCCCGCCGACCAGCGCCAGACCCGCCTCGAGCGCGCCGTACTGGCGCTGGGGGGTGCGGATCAGTTCGGCCAGCCAGGCGTCGTGCCGGCCCTGACCGGCCTCGGTGAGGGCGTAGACGGTCCGCTGTGGTCGGCGGCCCTGCTGCACCGTCTCGCGGGCCTCGATCAGCCCCGCGGCGGCGAGCTTGTCGACGACGCCGTAGAGGGCGCCGTAGTTGAGCTTGATGCTCTCGTCCTTGCCGCGCTCGCGCAGGGTCTGGGAGATCTCGTAGGGGTGCATCGGTCGCTCGGTCAGGCACGAGAGCACGGCCAGGCCCAACAGGTTGCCCGGGAATCGCTCCGCCATGGACATTCTCCCTAGAATACTCTGATCAGAGTATTCGCTTGAGAGCTGTCCTGCGTCAAGTGCCTTGTCTCAACGGCTCCAGGGGAGTGGGAGGATCGCCCGATGAGTGCACCGCTGCCACGGATGTACACCGACCTGGCCCGCTGGTGGCCTCTGCTCTCGCCTCCGCAGGAGTACGTCGAGGAGGCCGCGATGATCGCCGGACTGCTGCGCACCGGCGTCCTCCGGCCCGAGGTGGCCGCCGGTGACGGCAGGCCGCTGCTGCTCGAACTCGGCTGCGGCGGCGGACACAACGCCGTCCACCTCGCCCCGTACTTCGATCTGGTGCTGACCGACCTGTCGCCGGACATGCTCGCGCTCTCGCGCCGGCTGAACCCCGGCGCCGAGCACGTTCAGGGCGACATGCGCACCCTGCGCCTCGGCCGCACCGCGGAGGCCGTCCTGGTGCACGACGCCGTGGGCTACATGCTCACCGAGACCGACCTCGAGGCGGTCTTCGCCACCGCCCGGGCGCATCTGGACACCGGTGGGGTCGCCGTGTTCGTGCCCGACCACACCCGGGAGGACTTCGAGCCGACGACGGGCCACGGCGGCACGGACGGCGAGGACGGCAGCGGCGTCCGCTACCTCGAGTGGACCTGGGACCCCGACCCCGCGGACACCTGGGCCCAGACCGAGTACAGCTATGTGATGCGCGAGGCGGACGGCGTGATCACGACGGCCTCGGAGTCCCACCGGTTCGGGGTGTTCCCGGCCGCGACCTGGCTCCGGCTGTTGCAGCGCAACGGGTTCGCCGCGACCTCACTGAGCGAGGAGTCCGAGGAGGAGGGCTGGCGGCGGACCCTGTTCGTCGCTCAGGCGGTCGAGCCGTCCGAGACCGACGGGGCCCGGCGGCGGACCGTCCAGTAGGCCGACCCGGTGAGTAGGTAGATCACTGCGACGGCGACGAACAGCATGGGGGAGTACCCGTCCGGCGGCAGCACCGCCGCGCACACCCCGGCGGCCGCCACGAAGGTGATGTTGAACAACATGTCGTAGAACGACATCGCCCGACCGCGGAAGACGTCGTCGGTGTGGGCCTGGACGATGGTGTCGACGCAGATCTTGGTGCCCTGCATGGCGATCCCCACCGCGAACCCCGCGGCCAGCGCCGCCGGGTAGGTCATCATCGAGGCGAACACCGCCGCCAGCCCTGCCGCGAACAGGCAGCAGAGCACGATCCAGGTCTCGAGCCCCATCAACCGGGTCATCGCCGGGGTGACCAGAGCAGCCACGAAGAACCCCACCCCCGAGACCACGAATGCCACCGCGAGCCGCAGCGCACCGGCGTCCGGGTCGGACGGGTCGGCGAAGGTGGCCCGGCAGAGCAGGAACATCGACACCGTGACCAGACCGTAGGCGAACCGCTGCCCGCCGATCACGGCCAGGGCGTCGAAGGCCGGACGGCGCCGCCACAGGTGCACGCTCGCCTCCGCCAGGCCCACGGCCACCCCCTGCACC
The DNA here is from genome assembly GCA_964469635.1 of uncultured Kineosporiaceae bacterium. Classification (GTDB taxonomy): domain Bacteria; phylum Actinomycetota; class Actinomycetes; order Actinomycetales; family Kineosporiaceae; genus JADJPO01. Next base: position 3,889 of record CAYYCE010000107.1, on the reverse strand, counting down.
GCCTGCGCGACCGCGTGCCACGGCAGCCGATGATCGCCGTCCGGGCCGAGCAGGTCGCGGTCCATGCGGCGCGCCGCGGCGGAGGAGGTCAGGTAGATCGCGGCGGCGAGCAGCACGATCGCCGCATCGGTGGCGTCGCCGGCGCCCAGCACCTGCCGGATGCCGACCGCGACTCCGGCCCCCGCGAGTGCCATCACCGTGCCACTGGTGGTCGAAACGGCGTTCGCCATGACCAGTTCGTCGCGGACGACGACGTGCGGCAGGCTCGCGCCCAGTCCCGCCAGGAAGAACCGGTTCACGGACAGGCAGACCAGGACCAGGGTGTACAGCGGCAGACCGATGGTGCCGGAGACGACCATCGCCGCGATCACCACGACGATCGAGGCCCGGACCAGGTTGGCCCGGACCAGCACCTGGCGGCGGCTCCAGCGGTCGAGCAGTACGCCCGCGAAGGGCCCGATCACGGTGTACGGCAGGATCGCCACGGTGAAGGCGAACGCGATTGCGGACGCCGATGCGGCCCGTGCGGGGGAGAAGAAGAACAGGCTGGCCAGGGCCGCCTCGAAGGTGCCGTCGGCGAGCTGGGAGGCGAGCCGGGTGGAGTAGAGGCGGCGGAAGTCGCGCCCGCGCAGCACGATCCGCAGATCCTGCACGAACTGCCCGCCGACGCCCACGAGCGCTCAGGGTAGGCGAGAGGCTCCGACGCGGGCCCGGCGGGTGCCGCGGCGAGTCCCTCCACCCGCTGCGGCACCCGCCGGATCCGGCGGCGGCCGGGCATGCCGGCCAGCCTCCCCCATGCTCGCCCGTCGGTGACCTGAGCGACAGTCCCACCCCCGGGGGACACGCCTGACGTCCCTGGTCCCGTGCCGAGGCGCCTGACAGCATGGACGGCGGGGGAGGAGGGGAGCAGGTCGATGACGGGGCGGATCCGGTTGGCCGTGGTCGACGACCATCCGGCCATAGCGTCGGGGGTCTGGGCAGGACTGCGGGATCTGGTCGACCTGGCGCCGGAATGCGTCCAGGCGACCTCGGCCTCACAGGTGCCCGAGGGGCGCCCGGCGCCAGAAGGACATGGGCCGGTCGAGGAACGGCCCGGTGACGTGGCCCTGCTCGACGTCCGGCTCGAGGACGGCAGCGACCCGGCGCACAACGTACGGTGGCTGACCGGCCGCGGCTGGAACGTGCTGCTGTTCACCCAGGAACGCCGTCCCGCCGTGCTGGGCCGATGCCTGCAGGCCGGCGCCCTCGGCATGATCGGCAAGCACGAGACCTGGGACGTGCTCGCCGAGGCGATCACCCACGTGGCGACCGGCGAGGCCTACCTCAGCTCCGACTGGGCGGCCGTGATCGAGGCCCTGACCGAGGCCCGGGTGCCCGACCTGGCGCCGCGCGAGGCGGAGGTGCTCAGGCTGTACGCGGCCGGCCTGCCCGTGAGGTCCGTGGCGCGCCACGTGGGCATCGCCGAGGAGACGGTCAAGGAGTACCTGGTCCGGGTACGCCGCAAGTACCTCGAGGCCGGCCGGCCCGCGTCCTCCAGGACCGAGTTGTACATCCGCGCCGTCGAGGACGACCTGTTGCCCAACCCGGCCACGCCGCCCCCGCCATGACCGCGACCGCGGCGGAATCCGTCCGGATCGGATCCTCCGGACCCGCCGATCCGCTGCCGCATCACGTCCTGGTCCGCGCCACCGTGTTGTGGGTCGCCGTCGGCGTGGTCGTCGTGAACTGGCCGTTGGCGGCCCTGCGGGCGGCACAGCACCCCCAGGGCTACCGGTACTGGGCGGCGCCGATCGTCCTGGCCGCACTCGCCGTCGAGTTGACCTGGGCGGTGGTGCACGGGATCCGCGGCGGGGAGGTGGCCGGACCGCTGCGGGTGGTCGTCGCGACCTGCTACCTGGCGCTGGCCGTCCATCCCTGGATCCTGACCCCTGCAGCACCGCCCTACCCACCGCTGCTGCACGTGCTCGGGGCGGGCATGTGCATCTCGGCGGTCTACGGCGTGCGGGCGTCCCTGGTGATGATCCCGGCGTTCGCCGCCGGGGTCGCCGCCCTGCGTTGGCCCCACCTCGGCCCGATCCGGGCCGTGGGCGAGGCCGGGCTGCTGGCGCTCAGCGGGATGGTGGCGACGGCGATCGTGGACGTGCTGCACGGCGCCGGTCGCACCGTGTTCGAGGCCGTCCGGACGACGTGGCGGTTGCGCGAGGACCTGGTCCGCGGCAGCCGTCGCCGCGACGAGCGGGAGCGGTGGGACGGACTGGTCCACGACACGGTCCTCGGGGCGCTGCGGATCGCCAGCCGGGCGGAGGCTCCGGTGCGCGCGGTCCCCGACGCGGCCCGGGACCTGGCCCGGCAGGCGGCAGTCATCCTGCGCGGTGGTTCCCCTGCGGGCGCCGCCCGGTCGGCTGGTCCGCCGCGGCGGGCCTGGCGCGAGGCGGCTCGGCGGCTCGGCCTGGACGTCGAGATCGAGGTCCGCGAGGACGGGCCGGTCGCGGACGAGGAGGTCCGCGACGCGGTGACCGACGCCGTCCGTGAAGTGCTGACCAACGTGGCGCGTCACTCCGGTCAGCGCCACGCCCGCATCGCGGGCTCGGTCGGGGCCCGCCATGCCGAGATCACCGTCACCGATCCGGGACGGGGGTTCGCCGCGGAGGCGGCGGCCTTCGGGGAGGGCCTGGGCACCAGCGTCGTCGCTCGGATGCGCTCGGTGGGTGGGTCCGCCCTGGTCCTCAGCCGTCCCGGTCACGGCACTTCGGTCCGGGTGACCTGGCGGGCCCGGTCGATCCCCGAGCCGATGCCCGACTCGATCGTGGGCCCGAGTTCGGCGCGCTGGCGGCAGCGCACGTACACCCCGCTGGCGGCGATCGGCACCCTCGTCGTGGTGTTCGACGTCCTGCTGGGCCTGGACCAGATCCGCCTGGCCCGGTGGCCGGCGCTCGCCGTCCCCGGAATCGTGGTGGTCGCCGTCCTGCTGGTCGTGGTCAGCCGGGCCACGCCCTCCTGGTGGGTCTGGTCGGCGGTGACCGCCGCCTCGGTGCTGACCGTCGGCGGGCTGACGGCGAACACGGCCGCCACGGCCGAGTTCGCTTGGCGCTACTGGTATCTCGGTGCCTTGACCGTGGTCGTGGGGGCCGTCGCGTTCCGGTTCCCGCCGGGCGCCGGGCTGCTGACCGCCGGGGCCGTCACGGCGACCGTCGTCGCACTCGACGCGGTCTCACGCCGTCCGCCGTGGGACTGTCTGCTCGGTCCGGTCCCCGTGTTGGCGGCGGTGGCCGGAACCGGGCAACTGCTGCGCCGGGCGCTGGACCGGGCCTGGCAACTGGTCACCGAGGCCACGGCGGACGAGGCCCGGCTGCAACTCGACCTCGCGATCCAGCAGGACCGCACCCGCGAGGCCGAGGCCCGGGTCGAGGCGCTCGCCGACACGGTGGGTCCGGCCCTGGACCTGATCCTGTCGGCCCCGACGATCACGGCCGACCAGGCGCGGGAACTGGCGCTGCTGGAGGCCTCGGCCCGCGATCACCTGGCCGCCTCGGCCCTGCTGGACGCCGACGTGGTGCGCGCGGTGTACGCGAGCCGGCGGCGCGGCATCCGGGTCGACGTGCTGGCACTCGGCGAGGGCGGGGCCGATCCCGGCCAGGACGGATTCCGCCGCATGCTGGTGACGTTGCTGGACGCCGCCGAACCGCCCGACCGGGTGCGGGTGGTCTGGCACGGGGGCGCCGACGGGGCCTCGGGCACCCTCGTCGTCGTCGGGCCCCACGCGGCTCGGCTCAGGGACCGGTTGGCGCTGACGGCGCTGCGGCTGCCCGCTCCGGGTCCACGGGTGAGCGGGGACGACGCCAGCGTCCTGGTCGACTTCGGGGCGGACCTCGCGGCGGAGGCGATCAGG
>CAYYCE010000106.1:6357-8144 GCA_964469635.1 uncultured Kineosporiaceae bacterium | reverse complement strand
CCGGCCGGCCTGACGAGGAGCGGACGGGCGGGGCGCGTGAGTGTTCCCCAACCGTCCCCGGACGTGGACCGGCGGTGCCTCGCCCTCGGCGCGAAGAGGAGTCCCACGATGAGCAGCGTGATGCGTGCGGAGGTTGTGCGCGGCGGCGACCCGGTCATGCTCGCCGGAGCACTCCCAGCGCCATGACTCCGCTCGCGCTCGGGTTCTCGAACCCCCCTGGCGTCGCCACCACCGGAGACTCCAGATGAGCCGCTCCGTGCGCAGACGCGACGTGCTCGGCTGGAGCATGGCAGTGCTCGGTCTTGCACTTCTCCTGCGACTGGTTATCTATGGCCCGATCAACGGCCCGCACTGCCCATCCCGTATCGGCGCCGGTCCCGGGGCCAGCACTCCAACGGACTCGTCGGCGTCGTTCACCATTGCCGGAACCACAGTCGCCCCGATCTCGCCCGGCGTGATGGCTCCGATCAACCTCGAGGTGACGAACCCCTACGACATCCCCCTGCTCGTCACCGATGTCAGCGTGACAGTACGCGACCTCAGCGCTCCCCATGCCGATCGGGACACTCCGTGCGTGATCGGCGACTATGCCGTGGACCAGGCATCGAGCCACCTGGTGGTCACCGTCGCGGCCCGCGCGACACGCTCGCTCGACGACCTGGGCGTCGCACCCGGGACCTGGCCCCGGGTGGGCATGGTCGACCGGCCGGTCAACCAGGACGGATGCAAGGGGGCGTCGCTGACGCTGGACTACGCTGCGACCGGGACGCCGCAGAGATGACAGGGGCGCGCCCTCGACGGCGAGTGGTGCTGGCCTCACGGCTGGCCATACTCACCTTGCCTCTGGGTGGGTTGGCTCACGCGTACTGGGCGGGACCGGCAGCGGAGCCGGCTCAGGAACGACGGGACTCACGCTCGCCGTGGACCTGAGCCCGGGGACGCCCACCGCGAACCTCTACCCCGGTGGAAGCACCGACCTGGTGCTGAGCCTGGCCAACCCGAATGCGTCTGCCGTCCACATCGGTTCCCTCGCGCTCGACCCGAGCCAGGGAACCGGAGGGTATGCCGTGGATGGGGGCCACTCCGGGTGCGTCGTGACGACGTTCACCTACACCACGGCGACGAACGCCGGTGCCGGCTGGACCGTGCCCGCCAAGGTCGACGCCGTGAACGGCACACTGTCGGTCACCTTGACGAGTGCTCTGGCGATGAGCGCGGGAGCCGCCAACGCCTGCCAGGGCGGGTGTCCGTGAGCTGGGCGGCGACGACCCTGACCAGCGGACAGGCCGTGACCGGCTACGTCGTCAAGCGGTACGACGCGGTGATCCCGTTCGCGCTCCAGACCATCCTCTCCTCGTGCGCCGGGACGATCGCGACGACGTCATGTGTGGAGAACAATGTGCCGACCGGCACCTGGCAGTACACGGTGACACCCACGATCGGCACCAGCTGGCAGGGCGTCGAGAGCGCCAAGAGCACTGACGTGCTCGTCGAGACCGTCCCGCCCACCAACAGCATCACCTTGTCGAACGTGACCGGCGGTGCATACAAGAGCTCGAACAACATCTACTTCCGCGGGACCGCAGCCGGGTCGTTCACCCTGACCAACGCCGTGGCCGACGCCGGCTCCGGGCCGGCCTCCAGCCAGAGCGCGACCCTGACCGGGACCTCGACCGGTTGGACCCACACCCCATCGACGGTGTCCACACCCTCCGGCGGGCCCTACGTGTCCACCACCTTCTCGTGGTCATCAGGTGGTTCCGCGGCCCCGGTCCGCCGTCCTCGAA
>CAYYCE010000106.1:5098-6347 GCA_964469635.1 uncultured Kineosporiaceae bacterium | reverse complement strand
TCTCGTGGTCATCAGCGACCACCACCACACCCGGCGAGGTCATCACCGGCCGCGACATCTCCGGCAACACCGCCACCACCACACTGACCACCAACCTGGACAACACCGCCCCCAGCGCCGGGAGCATCACCTTCTACAACGGCTACACCACCGGCCGCTCGGTCAGCGGGACCTTCACCACCGGCACCGACGGCGGCTCAGGGAATGCCGCCAGGTGGCTCCAGCGCGCCTCGGCACCGCTCAGCTCGGGCACCTGCGGAAGCTACACCAGCTACGCCAACCTGGGGACGGTCAACCCGACCACCCCCTACGTCGACACCAGCGTCAGCAACGGCACCTGCTACAAGTACAGGTACTCCGTGACCGACAACGTCGGCAACGAGAGCCTCGCCACCAGCGCCAGCGCCGCCAAGGTCGACTACGTCGCCGCCGTCAACGCCACCACCGGGCTACTCGGCCAGTGGCGCCTCGGGGAGTCCACGGCGACGTCGGACACCTTCACCGGCACCTCCGGCACGACCCTGACCAGTCATGCTCCTGAAGTCGGCGCCACCTGGTCGAACCTGTCGATAGCCGGAGCCACCGATACCGAGAGGATCAGTGACGCGAACCGTGCGCGCCGCAACGGCACGGGGACGGGTGGATCGGTCAACTACACGACAGCGCCGACGAGCGCGAACTACTCCGTCGAGGGCGATCTCGTCGTGAAGTCAAATCTCTCGGGAGACATGGCCGGTGTCGTCGGGCGGGTGGATACAGGCTCGACAAAGGGCTTCTACATGGCGAGGTGGGAGCAGGCGGATACGAGCTGGAACCTCATCAGGTACGACAACGGCACGGTTGCGTGGCTCAGCTACGTCCCGGCTCAGCCCGCGCTGACGGTCGGCGCGACCTACCGGCTCAGGTTGGAGATGGACACCACCCAGCTGCGGCTCTACGTCGACGGTGTGCTGAAGGTTGTGACCACCGATGCGATCCTGTCGGCGGCCGGCAAGGCCGGGATCATGGACGGCGGCACCGGCAATGGCGGCACCAGCGCGCCCGCAACGGGCGACACCACGGGCATCCACTTCGACAACTTCAGCGTGACCCCGCCCGCCGCCGACAGCAGAGGCACCAACCACGGTGGCTACTTCAACGGGCCGACGCTCGCCGTGGCGGGAGCGATCGGCGGCGACCCGAACACCGCGGCGCGGTTCGACGGCGGGCGGGTCGGCTACGCCATCTTCGACTGCCCGTCGAACCTGCA
>CAYYCE010000106.1:0-5088 GCA_964469635.1 uncultured Kineosporiaceae bacterium | reverse complement strand
GACGGCGACGGCGTGAACGACTACGCGCGCGTCGCTCGCCAGATCTCCGACGACTTCTCGATCGAGTTCTGGTTCACGTCGACCCAAAGCGCCGGAACGACCTGCACGCAATGGTGGCATGGCCGAGGCCTGGTCGACGCGGAGGTCACCGGCACCACCTATGACTTCGGGGTCACGCTGTGTGCTGGGAAGGTCATTGCCGGTGTGGGCAACGGTCTGGGCAACCCCGACACGTCGGTCGTCTCCGCCGGCGGGTTCAATGACGGTGCCTGGCACCACGTCGTCTTCACCCGCACCAAGTCGAGCGGTGTACTTGTGCTGTACCTCGATGGTGTCTCCGCCGGGTCGGTAACCGGCGGCACCGCTTCTCTGACAATCCCACCGAACATCGACTTCGGAAGGCTTCAGTCCGGCGGCAACTACTTCGCCGGCACCCTGGATGAGATCGCGGTCTACAACACGGTCCTGCCGCAGTCCACGGTCACCAACCACTACGGGCTGGGCGCCGCCCCACCGGGCGACGAGCCCGTCGTGACCACCACCGGCTCCACCCTGGCCTACACCGAGAACGGCACGACGGTGCTCGACGCCGGCATCACGGTCACCGACCCGAACAGCACCAACCTGGCCTCGGCCACGGTCAGCATGGCCGCCGCCTACGTCAACGGCCAGGACACCCTGGCCTTCACCAACCAGAACGGCATCACCGGCACCTGGACCCCGAAACCGGAGTCCTGGCCCTGACCGGCAGCGCCACCCTCGCCGGCTACCAGAGCGCCCTGCGCTCGATCACCTACAACAACAACAGCGACAACCCGGACACCACCACCCGCACCGTCACCCTCGCAGCCAATGACGGCGTCTTCAACAGCAACACCGCCAGCCGGACCATCACCCTCACCGCCGTCAACGACGCCCCCGTCAACAGCGCGCCCGGCGTGCAGTCGACGTCCGCGTCTGCACTGGTGTTCTCCTCCGGTAACGGCAACCTCATCTCCATCAGCGATGCCGACGCCGCCTCCAGCCCGGTGCAGGTCCAGCTGGTCAGCACCAACGGGACGACGACCCTGTCCGGCACCACCGGGCTCACCTTCAGCGTCGGCGACGGAACCTCCGACGCGACCATGACCTTCACCGGCACCATCACCAGCATCAACCTGGCACTCGACGGCCTGGCCTTCGCCCCGATCGGGGCCAGCGCCGCCAGCCTGCAGATCATCACCAGCGACCAGGGCTACACCGGCACCGGCGGCGCCCTGACCGACACCGACACGATCGCGATCACCGTTACCTACGGCATCTTCACCACCACGGCCACCATCGGGTCCGGAGCGGCCGGCCCTACGTCCTCGTCCTACGCGTCGGGGGTGTACACAGAGGTCGGCAACGGCTTGGACATCTTCACTCCACCCGACCAGTTCCACTTCCTGTACACGTCGTGGACCGGCAACGGCACCATCATCGCCAGAGTCACCTCCTTGGGCAGTTCACACGCAGGCGCCAAGGCGGCAGTCATGTTCCGCGAGACAACCGGCACCGACAGCCTGTTCGCGATGATGGACGTTCAACCCGCGACCCGCAACGCGGCGGAATGGGCGTATCGCAGCCACCGGTTCAGCGACGCCCACTACGACACGGTTGAAGGGATCTCCCCCACCATCTGGCTGAAGCTGGTCCGCTCCGGCAATACCTTCACCGGCTTCACCGCGCCCGACTCCGGTGGGAACCCCGGCACCTGGACCCAGCGGGGCAGCCAGATCGTCACGATGGGAAGCACGATCCTGGTAGGCCTGGCAACCCTGTCCCACAGCGCCACGCAGACCACCACGGCGGCCTACGACCACGTCTCAATCAGCGCCCCGTGATCTGGCGGGCTGATGCTCCTGTTGGGTGTCACGCGGCGTTGAGCCATGTGCGACAGCGGGCTGCCGGCTCGTCATTGGGTCGGCGACCACGTTCGAGTTCGCCGAGGCGGGCCGGCCACCCGCCGAGGTGTGCGACGGCCGCGGTGGGGACAGGTAAGTCGAAGCCGCCGTCCGGCCCGACGACGTAGCCGTCACGGGAGACCCCCATCGAGTAGGTCACCCTGCGCATCACGTCCTCCTCGGCAACGGCTGCTCTCGGTGGCGCCCAGCAGCGCTCCGGAAATGGCTGTCCTGGGACGCCCCTATCGTGGACTCACACAGACACCTGAGAACCGGACGGAGCGAACCAATGACTGATCGCCTGGAGAGGCTGACCACGACGCAGGTGCGCCAGGCGAGTCTCGCGGACTGGCGCCAGATCCTGGGACGCATCAAGGCCCGGTTCCGCACCGGCGACTTCGCGACCGGCATCGCGCTGGTGAACAGAATCAGTGACGCGGCGGAGGGCGCCAACCACCATCCCGACATCGTGCTCACCTACTCGGACGTGATCGTCGCGCTCACCAGCCACGACGTCGGCGGCATCACCAGTCGCGACCTCGAGCTGGCGCGACAGATCAGCAGACACGCAGCGGAACTGGGGATCGAATCCGACATCTCGGGTCTCACCCAGCTTGAGCTCGGGCTCGATACCGCACGCGGGCCACAGCTCGCCCCGTTCTACGCAGCCTTGCTCGGCAGCACGCTCGAGGCGGACGAACCCGTCGACGCAAGCGGACAGGTACCCACCGTGTGGTGGCAGGACCCGAACGAGGTCGACGAGGAGCTGGCCCTCCCGAAACGGTCCTTCGAGCAGCGCTGGCACTTCGACGTATGGGTGCCCCACGACGAGGCCGAACCCCGCCTACAGGCGGTGCTGCGCGCCGGCGGTCACCTCGTCAGTGACCAAGCGGCCCCCGCGTACTGGGTGGTCGAGGACGGCGACGGCAACCGTTCCTGCATTTGCACACCCACCGGCCGCTGACCGGCCCGACACCTCCCAGAACCTCGCAGGCGGCCACTGGACAGGCCCCCTACTGGCGCGTTCCGGGCGCGCTCCCAACGACCGGTCCTGGGGCGGCTGGGCGCGAGGGCGGACGGCGTTCAGGCCGCGCACGGCCCGGGGTCGGGGGTCACTGGTTGTGGTCGGCGACCGGCTTCTCCGCGCTGATCTGGATGAGGTTCCCGCAGGTGTCGTCGAACACGGCGATGACGGCAGCGCCGACATCGGTGGGTGGTTGCGTGAACTCCACACCCTTCGCGGTGAGGCGAGCGTGCTCGGCCGCGACGTCGTCCACGGCGAACTGCGCCAGCGGGATCCCGTCCTCCACCAGTGCCTCCCGATAGGGCCTGACCGCCGGGTGCCCGGCCGGTTCGAGCAACAGCTCCGGGCCGCCGGGCGACTCCGGCGACACGACGGTCAGCCAGGAGTCCTCGCCGATGGGGACGTCCCGATGCGGGGTGAAGCCGAGGACGTCGACATAGAAGTCGAGCGCTGCTCGTTGGTCGTCGACGTACACGCTGGTCAGGTTGATCCTCATCGGTCATTCCCCTTCTGCGATGGGCCGTCCCAAGGTCACGTCCCAGGTCGTCGCCGGCCGTCAGGCGCCGTGTTGACAAGGCGCCGGGCGAGACCGTCGAGGATGAGGTCGAGGCCGTGATCGAACTCGTCGCCGAAATCGTAGCCGGGCAGGAGGGCGTGCCCCAGGGCGAACTCACGGAGGTGGGTCAGCTCCCCCTCGAGGAGGCGGTCCAGCATCGTGGCGCTCAGCTCGGCGAGGGCCTGCCCGCCCTCGAAGGCCATGCTCTGCTCTTGGACGACGAAGCCGTAGAGGTGGGCGTCGAGCAGCGCGAACGCGTGTGCGGTGAGAGCGAGCGAGAACCCCGCCTCGCGCAGGCACCCGATGACGGTGTCGTGGTGCCGCAGTGCCTCGAGCCCCGCGTTGCGGCGCGAGTCCATGAGTCCGATCGCCCATGGGTGAGCAGTCATGGCGCGCCGACCGGATCGCGATCGTTCCCGCATCTGCGTCACCCAGTCCGATCCGGCTGCGGGGCAGTGGAACTCGACGAACACGACATCGACCATCCCGTCGAGCATGTCGTCCTTGTTCCGCACGTGCCACGGCGTCCACGTCCTGACCGCATACGTCACCGGAGTCTGACTACCTGAGTCCCTCACCAGCGTCGGATCCCGCCCTGCAAGGGACACCAGCGCGCAGCACGGGTCGGAGCGCTGGCTGGTCCCTACGGATGAGGGGCCGGCTTGGGTGCCTTCACGCAGGCTTCACGGACGTCCCGGTATGGGTCACACAACCGGTGGTCATCGTGGGAGCTACCAACAACAGTGCTTTTGAGGAGCTGAGATGAACACCACGAAGAAGATCGCCCTCGGCCTCGTGGGCGGAGCGATCGCGATCGCGGGCCCATTGGGTGCGGTTGCGGCTGCCAACGCCACGACACCCACGCCCACTCCGACGTCAAGTGCCGCGCCGTGGCCGGGTGGTCACGGGATCGGGATGGGCGGGTCCGCCCGCGGCGGCGGAATGAACGGCGCCGGGTACGGCGCGACCGCGGTGGCGGACTACCTGGCCGAGCAGCTGGGGGTGCCGGCCGATGGCGTCGCTGCTGCCCTGCAGCAGTACCACGTCGACAACCCGGTGACCGCGCCCGGCCGGGCCTTGTCCGACACGGACCTCGCCGCCCGACAGAAGGCCGAGGCCGACTACCTCGCCACCGCGCTCAAGGTCGACGCCGCCAAGGTGCAGGCCGCGCTGGAGTCCTTCCAGACCGACCGGCAAGCCACGATGACCAGCCAGGTCAGCGAGCGCCTCGCCACGATGGTCAAGGCCGGCACGATCACCCAGGCCCAGGCCGACGCAATCCTCGCCGCCCACGACGCGGGCCAGCCGATGATGCTCGGCGGACACGGCGGGAGCCGCTGGAGCTGACGTCCACCGACGCCTGCAGGGGCTCCCCGAGACAGGGGAGCCCCTGTCGCGGTCACCCCTGCCAGGCCGCTTCGTCCAGCGGCAGCCCGCAACCGTCATCGTCGGCGACGACAACGCCGCCGACGACGACCCGGACACCACCGATCGCACGCCGAGGCGCCGCCACCGCGCGCTGTCGCTGCCGTCAGGAGCGCTCGGGGTGGAACGGCTCCAGGACGTCCGGGCCCGGTCGGACC
>CAYYCE010000105.1:6223-8163 GCA_964469635.1 uncultured Kineosporiaceae bacterium | reverse complement strand
CCCCACCAGCAGCGAGGTGGTCAGGGCGACCTCGAAGTCGCCGAACAGCACGTGGCCCAGCGCCGCGCTCGCCACCAGCGGGACCGCCTGGACCAGGTCTGTGCCGACCAGCCGGTTGGCGCTGAGCGTGGGGTACATCGCCAGCAGCGCAATGATGATCAGTGACCCGGACCCGACCGAGGTCATCCCGACGACGAGCCCGCCGAGGGCACCGACCAGCATCGTGGGCGCCGGGCGGACGACGACCGGGCCGTCGACCGGTTCGCCGGCCACCGCGCCGCGGGTCCTGGCGGCCGCCCGCCGAACCCGGGCCACCATGGCGCTGTAGGCCCGGTAGACCAGGGCGGCGGCCGCGGTCAGCAACGCCACCCCGAGCGAGATCCGGACCACCGTGTCCACGCTCCCGGAGCGGCCCAGGGCCCGCAGCACGAGCACGCCGGCGAAGGCGCTCGGCACCGAACCGACCATCAGCCAGCGCACCAGCGGCCACTGGATGGTGCCCTGGCGCATGTGCACCCAGCTGCCGACGGGTTTCATCACGGCCGCGGCCACCAGGTCGCTGGAGACGGCGGCCAGCGGCTGGATGCCGAAGAACAGCACCAGCACCGGGGTCATCAGGGCGCCGCCGCCCATGCCGGTCAGGCCGACGACGAATCCGACGAGCAACCCCGCCACGACGACCGCGACGTCCACGACCTACCCCTCACCCGCGTCCTCGGAGGCGTCATCGACCAGGTAGCCTCCCCGCTGAAGCCGCCCCCAGAGCAGCCGCACGCACTCCTCGACCGACGCGTCGGTGGTGTCGAGCACCACGTCTGCGTCCGAGGGCTCCTCGTACGGCGAGCTGATCCCGGTGAACTCGGGGATCTCTCCGCGCCGCGCCCGCGCATAGAGCCCCTTGCGGTCGCGCCGTTCGCACTCGGCCAGGGGGGTGGCGACGTGCACCAGCACCAGGTCGCCCCCGGCCGCCTCGACCATGCTCCGGACCTGCGCCCGGGTGGCGGCGAACGGGGCGATCGGGGCGCAGAGGGCGACGCCGCCGTGCCGGGCGATCTCGGCCGCCACGAAACCGATGCGGCGGATGTTGGCGTCCCGGTCGGCCGCGCCGAATCCCAGCCCGGCCGAGAGCAGCCGCCTGACCTCGTCCCCGTCCAACAGGCTGACGGTGCGCCGGCCGTCGTCGGCCAGGGCCTCGGCGAGGGCCTTGGCCACGGTCGACTTGCCCGAGCCCGACAACCCGGTGAAGAAGACCACCAGGCCGCGCTCGGCGGCGGGCCGGACGGCGCGGGCCAGCTCGACTGCGAAGGCCGGATGAACCGGACCGGTCGCGGGTTCGGCGAGCAGCTCGGCCCCATGGGCGCGGGCGATCTCACCGAGCAGGTCGTCGTGACCGGCCGGCAGCGCGAGCGCGACGACCGGTTCGCCCTCAGCCGCCAGGGCGCGGACGGCGCGCCAGGTCCCCTCGGGGGTCAGGCCGCCGTCGCGGGGGCCGGGACGACCCGGCCCGGTCACGACAAGCCAGACCAGGACCGCCCCCGCGTCGGCGGCGGCTCGCCGGAGGGCCCGGACCTGGACGGCGGTCGGTGTCGCGCCCGGCACGGCGGTGACCGCCGCCGCGAGCGCGGGCCGGCCGGCCAGCTCGGCCCTGACGCTCCCGGGGGTGCGGCGGCGGCTGCGCAACGGCCCGTGCGCGAACGGGCGGCGGCCGACGACGGAGGCCGAACCGTCCGGCGCGATCACGAGCTCGGCGACGTCGGTGCCCTCGGCGTCCTCGATCAGGGCGGCGCCCGCGGCGAGGACCTCCGGCGGCCGCTCGCTCAGCGCCGAGGCGGGGACCGCGCGGATCGCCCCGACGGCGGCGAGCTCGACGAGTTCGAGGACCCCCGCCGGCGGGAACCAGGTCGGCCTACTGACGGACAGGTGCGGCACGGACGTCGCGG
>CAYYCE010000105.1:4304-6123 GCA_964469635.1 uncultured Kineosporiaceae bacterium | reverse complement strand
GCCGGCGGGAACCAGGTCGGCCTACTGACGGACAGGTGCGGCACGGACGTCGCGGTCGCAGAGTCGCTGCGGGCGCGCGTCAGTCGTTTCCGCGCAGGATGGCGAGCAGGCGCAGGATCTCGAGGTACAGCCAGACCAACGTGACGACCAGGCCGAACGCCGCGGTCCACGCGTAGGGCTTCGGGATTCCGTTGCGGATTCCCTGCTCGATGAAGTCGAAGTCGAGTACCAGGAACAGCGAGGCGAGCACCACGCCGAACAGGCTGAGGCCGATCGGCAACAGGCCACCGCCGCTGTAGACGCTGTCCCAGACGTTGAACATCACTCCGAGGAGGTGCACCAGGCTGAACACCATGTAGCCGACGCCGGCGATCATCAGCATCTTGGTGAACTTCGGCGAGTTGCGGATCACGCCGGTCTTGTAGAGCAGGAGCATCGCACCGAAGGCGCTGAGCGTGCCCACGATGGCGTGGATCACGATGTCGCTGCCACCGGCGTACCAGACGTAGACCTTGCTGATGCCGCCGACGAAGACGCCCTCGACCAGGGCGTAGGTGAACATCAGCGGCGGGCTGGGCACCTTCCTGAGCTGGGCCACCATGGCCAGGACGAAGCCGGCCAGGCCCGCGCCGAGGACGTAGTAGAACTTCGCTGGCGAGAGCATCCAGTAGGTGGGGGCCGCGGTGGCCAGGAGCACGGCGAACAGCGCCGAGGTGCGCACGACGACGTCGTCCAGCGTCATCCGGTTGGTGTCGACGGCAGTGGCGGACGGCGCGCGGTACTGCTGGTCGAGCTCCGAGGCGCTCGGGGTACGGGTGTCGAAGGTCGCGTACCCGCCGCGCTGGAACTCCCGGCTGCGGTTGAAGACGGGGTTGCGGCTCTCCATCGGTCTCTCCTGGGATCGAGACGGGATCGAAAAACGGATCGGTACCACTCACCGTAATGCCGGTGGCCCGCGTTTGGTTCCCACCGCCACACCGCCCCTGGTCCGTTCGGGGGATCGTGGCCCACTCGTGACCGCGCCCGGACACGTGGTCCGCCGTCGGCCCCCGCCACCACCGACGACATCCGTACCCGGCTCCAGCACACCGCGCACACCGTGCAGGCCCCCGAGGCGGTCTGCGACTGAGATCCCGCTACGACGGTACGGCGTCGGATGGACGTGGACCGAGACGAAGCCGGCACGTCGTCACTGCCGGAACCGGTCACCCGCGCGATCGGCGACGCTCTCCGGCCACACGTCGATCGCCGCCTCCCCGTGGAGTCGCTCCAACCACATCACGTCCGAGCGGTACCACGGGCGCGGGTTGGAGCGGCAAAGCAGACGCAACAGCATCGCCCGCTCGCCGGTGGCGGCCGGCGTCCCGTACAGGGCCATGTTGTAGCTGGCGAATCCGAGTTCGGAGTAGAACCGCAGCGCGATGGCGACGCCGTGGCCCAACTCCTTGATGCGATCCTGGCTCAGATGCTCCGGGGAGCCCACACCGAACAGCACCGCGCGTAGCTCGGCCGGACCAGCGGGTGCGAAGCTCACCAACCAGTCGACCGTGCCCGTGCTGCCCAGGTACCGCCGGCCCGCCGCCTGCTCCGCGGCGACGTAGTCCCTGAACGTGTCGGAAGGCACGTCGGCCAGCAGCCGCTGCATCGCGGTCGGATACGGGTGCACGCTGCCTTGCGTGTGCGGGTGCCACACCGAACTACCCGATGGCGGCAGATGGTTCGCGTTCACGGAGGCCCACAGTGTCTGCCCGTCGTGTGCGGTCACCGCCCGAACGAAATCCACCTGGGCGGCCAGATTGTCGGCCATCAGGGTCGAGGT
>CAYYCE010000105.1:0-4294 GCA_964469635.1 uncultured Kineosporiaceae bacterium | reverse complement strand
GTTTGTCGATCGGATTGGCACCGGGTGGTGGCGCGGCCATCAGGGTCGAGGTCATGTCCGATAGCCCAAGCAGATGCAGGCGCGGTGCGAATACCGCCACCGAGCTGTACCGGGCGTATGGATGCAGATTCGGAAACAGCAGTGCCTCACCGCGACGAAGCCGCCCGTCCGGGACGACCGACGGGGGGAATCTCGGTGTGACCTGCTCAACCCGCTCCGGGCAGAACGGGCATGTCGGGGCGACGGCTGCCGCCTCCTTCGCCGGGTCACCCTCGGCCGGCGGAAACAGGTTCATGGAAGAAGGCAGCAACCGGCAGCCCTGACCGGTCAGGGGATCCCACCGCTGCTCCAACTCCAGCCGGGCCGGACGGAATTCCTGCGCCGGGTCGAGGATCTCCATGGACACCGAACGCCGTTCGAGGTTCATCGCCACCTCCCGCAGCCCGTACTTCGTCGTGTACCGCGCAGCGGATCCTCACAGGTCTGGATGATCCACGTCCCAGCATACGATCAGCACCGAACACGGTGCGTGCCGGCTGACCTGCTCTCGCCACCCCAGCGGTGGTTCTTCGCTTGCGCCATCAAGGTTCATGGCGCAAACTAGATTCATGGCATGAACCTGGAAGGGTGAGGGGCTGACCATGTCGCGATCTCCGGAAGCGCGCCTCTTCCGCTCGTCCTGGGACGACGGGACGCTCGATCTCGTGGCCGGCGGGGTCGTGGTCGCGATCGGGGTCGGCTACCTCGTCGAGTTCTTCCTGCTCCAGGTCGTGGTGATCCCGCTCGCGTTCGTCGTCTGGTTCGCGCTGCGCCGACGGATCGTCGAGCCTCGCGCTGGTTACGTCGAGCTCTCCCGCTCGCGTCGCGATCGCTCCAGGGTGGAGCTGGTCTGGGCAGCGTGCGCCGGACTGGGCCTGCTGGCGCTCGTGGGGTTCGTCGCCGTGCGGGCCGGGGGAACCGACAGCCTGCGCAACGACGTCGACGCGCTCCCCTCCGTCCTGGTCGGACTCGCAGCGCTGGTCGCATCGGCCTTGACGCGCGCTCTGCGTTTCGCGGGGTACGGGGTGTTCCTCGTGCTCGCGGGTGTCGGCACGGTGCTTGCCGACACCGGACCCGGCCTGCCGATCGCGGCCGGCGGGGTGGTCGTCCTCGTCGCCGGCGGGGTGCTGCTGGCCCGGTTCCTGACCGAGAGCCGGCGCTACCGGGAAAGCGCCTAGGCCGTGGCTGGACCGGTCGTCCCCGAGATCGATGGGCTCGTCCACGAGCCGGCCCGGCTGCGCCTGCTGGTGTTCCTGGCGATGGTGGAGGCGGCCGACTTCATGTACCTGCTCCGGCAGACGGGCATGAGTCGAGGGAACCTCTCGGTCCAGATGAGCCGCCTCGAGGCGGCCGGCGTGGTCCGCGTCGCCAAGCGGGAGGTGGACGGGCGTCTGCGCACGACCTACTCGCTCTCCCGCGAGGGGCTGGTCGCGCTGCGGCGGTACCGGACGACGATGCGGGAGATCCTGGGGGCCATCCCGGACTGACTCGGACGTGCCGCAGAGTCCTGTGTCAGACCAGGTCGCGGCGGCGGAAACCCGACGAAAACGCCGACAGAAGGCCGCCCGAGCCACCGACTCCAGGCCCGAAGCGCCACCCGCCCTGTCGGCCGCACCGCCACCCCGGGTGTGCATCTGGTCGGTACCCCCGGCGGGACTCGAACCCGCACTGAAGCGCTTTTAAGGCGCCTGCCTCTGCCGTTGGGCCACGGGGGCTCGCGACCAGCCTATGGTCGCCCGGGCCCGGATCGGTCGTCGACGGCCAGGCAGCGGCCGATGGCGTCGTCCAGCATCTGCTCGGTGAGCCGGCCGGTGAAGGTGTTCTGCTGGCTGACGTGGTAGCTGCCCACGAGCAGGACGGCGTCCCGCCCCGGGCGCTCGAGGACGGTCGCGGCGCCGTGCCCGAACCGAGGCGCCGGGCGCGGCACCCCCCACCCGAGCCGGCGGCCGCAGGCCAGACTCGCCTGCCAGGCGAAGGATCCCAGGGCCAGGACGGCGCGCAGCGTCGGGTCGAGCAGCCTCACCTCCCGGTCGAGCCAGGGAGCGCAGGCGTCCCGCTCGGCGGGGGTCGGCCGGTTGTCGGGCGGGGCGCACCGCACGGCGGCGGCGATCCTCACCCCGCTGAGCCGCTGGCCGTCGCCGAGATGGGTGCTGTGCGGCACAGCGGCGAGTCCGGCGCGGTGCAGCGCCGCAAAGATCCAGTCGCCGGAACGGTCGCCGGTGAACACCCGCCCGGTGCGGTTGCCGCCGTGGGCGGCGGGGGCCAGGCCCACCACCAGGAGCCGGGCCCTCTCGTCTCCCCACCCGGGGACCGGTCTGCCCCAGTAGGTCTCGTCGGCGAACGAGCGGCGCCTGACCTGGGCCACCCGCTCCCTCCAGGCCACCAGGCGGGGGCACGCCCGACAGCCGACCACGCGGGCGTCCAGTTCGGTCAGGTCGACGGCGGACGCCGCGACCCGGCTCACGTCGTCGGCTCCGCGAGCGATCCCCGGGCCGGAAGGTCTCACACCGGAAGGCTACGGACTCGCGGTGGGAGCGGGTGACGCCGACGGCGACACCGACGGCGAGGCGGACGCGGACGCCGAGGCGGAGGGTCGCGGCGACAGCAGCCGCGGCACCCGCAGTCCCGGGACCGAGGGGTAGGACGGCGAACCGACCGGTTGGGGGTTCGCGCCCACGGACGGCTCGCCGTCGCGGACCTCGATCTGGCGCAGTGGGTAGACGTTCCAGGCCTGCGCGCCGCCCTCGGTGACGCCCGGGATCTGCGCGGCGCCGCCGTCGCCGGGGTAGCCGTCCCGCCACAGCGGTTCCCGCGCCGAGGAACCGACCGCCAGCGGGCGACCGTTCTCGTCGAACAATTGGACGTCGGTCAACGGGTTCCCCGCGCCGTCGTAGGGGATGACGTTGCGCACCTCGGTGCCGTCCAGCCACAGCCCGTCCTGCGGCGGCACCGAATCGACGCCGTAGCCGACGTCGGGCGTGCTCACCCTCGCCAGCGCGGAGGGGAGGAACACGAGCGCGATCGCGTTGGCGAGCAGCACCACCGTCCGCAGTCGGCGGTTGCGCCGGGCCCAGCTCCGCCGCCCGGCCTGCACGCTGATCACCAGCAGGACGCCGAAGGCCAGCACGCGAGCCAGCGCGCCGGAGGAGTTGAACAGCAGCACCGCCAGTAACGCCGCGCGCACGAACCACCAGGCCGGGCGCAGTACGAGGAGGAAGTCCCGCACCGCCGGCCACCAGGGCCGGCGCTCCAACCAGACCCACCGCCGGTCCCGCACCCCGCGAGCCCACGCGCGGACGCCGGCGGCGCCCCGTCGTCCCCCGGCCTCGGGACGGGGCGGCAGCCCGGCGGCCGACCGGAGCTCGGCGGCGTACTCGACCGGCGGCCCGAAGAGCTCGCCCGCGCCGCCGGGCGGATCGAGCGTGGCATCGGCGAACGCGTCGTCCAGATCGGCCTCGAGCCCGCCGGTCAGTTCGTCGATCTCGTCGGGGTTCAGATCGTCGAGCTCGCGGCGCACCGCCGCCACGAAGGCGAGGACCTCGGGACGGGTCACGGAGGTGTTCATCGCACCGGCTCCTTGCTGGACTGGGCGAGGCGGGCGGTGGTGAGCAGACCGTTCATGGTGTCGGCGAAGCCCTGCCAGGTGCGGGACTGCTCGGCGAGCACGGCCCGGCCGTGGGCGTTGATGCCGTAGTACTTGCGGTGCGGCCCCTCGTCGGAGGGCACCACGTAGGAGGTCAGCGCCCCCGCGCTGTAGAGCCTGCGCAGCGTGCCGTAGACCGAGGCGTCGCCGACGTCGTCCAGCCCCGCCGCCCGCAGCCGCCGGACCACGTCGTAGCCGTAGCCGTCCTCGGTGGAGACCACGGCCAGCACGGCCAGGTCGAGCACCCCCTTGAGCAGCTGCGTGGTGTCCATACGGCCCCCTTGGCTCCCGGCCGGTCATCTCACAGGCACACTACTACACACTGCGCACTACTGCGCACGGGACGACGCGCATGTCGTACCGAATCCGGATCACCCGACCGCGGTGGGCGCGCCGGGTGCAGCGATGCCCTCAGGGGGCGAGCATGGCGGCGGGGTAGGCGATGGCCGTCTCCTCGTCGTGGGAGCTGACCAGCTGGAACACCAGGCCCCCGTGAACCCAGGCCAGGATCGTCGATCCCTTGCGGAACGCCGAGATCACCTTGCCGCCGGTCAGCTCCCGAGTCCGCAAGGTGTAGCCCTGGTCGCTCATGCCCTCGACCAACCCGGTCAG
>CAYYCE010000104.1:0-8179 GCA_964469635.1 uncultured Kineosporiaceae bacterium | reverse complement strand
GTACGAGAAGCGTCTGATCGCCACGCACGAGGCCGGTCACGCCACCCTGGCCCACCTGGTCGCCCCGCACCGCCGGCTCGAGGTGCTGACCATCGTCAAGCGGGCCTCGGCACTGGGACTGCTCGCTCACGGCGACCGCGAGGACGTCTACACCCGCTCGCGCAGGGAGCTGGAGGCGTTGATGTGCATCGCCTTCGGCGGCCAGGTGGCCGAGGAGTTGTTCTTCGGTGACGTCTCCACCGGCCCGGCGGGGGACCTCACCTACGCCACCAACGTGGCAGCCCAGATGGTCGGTCAGGCCGGGATGTCTCGGACGCTGGTCTCCTTCGGTGCGGTGCAGGGCTCGGCGTTCGGCGATCAGGGACTGGTCGGCCGGGTGCTGGGCGACCGGGACGGCCGCGGGATGGTGGAGGACCTTCTGGTGGCGCAGAAGGAGCGTGCCCGGGGGCTGCTCGAGGCCAACCGGCACCTGGTGGCCGCACTGCGGGACGCGCTGCTGGACAGGCACGAGCTGATCGGCCACGAGATCACCGACGTGTTGTCGGCTGCCCGGGAGGCGGACCCGCGGACGGACCCGATCTGGCTGTCGGTCGGCCGCGAAACGCCCGAAGTGACCGCGTAGTCTCCTCGGGTGGCCATGACAGCTCCCACCCCGTCCCCCGAGGAGGACATCGCCCTGTTCCGGCGCGCGGTCGGTCGGTTCGCCACCGGTGTCTGCGTCGTCAGCACGGTGCACGACGGGCTCGACCACGCCATGACCGCCAACGCCTTCACGTCGGTCTCGCTCGAGCCGCCGCTGGTGCTGATGTGTGTGGAGCAGGAGGCCCGGTTCCACGACGCCGTCGTGGCCGGCGGGACGTGGGGTGTGAGTGTCCTGGACGCCACGGCCCGGGCCGCCTCCGCATGGTTGGCGACGAGGGGGCGCCCGCTGCAGGGGCAGTTGGACCGGATTCCGTACCACCGGGGCCGGCACACGGGGGCGGCGCTGCTCGACCAGGCGCTGGCCTGGCTCGAATGCCGCACACAGGACATCGTGACCGCCGGTGACCACAGCATCGTGGTCGGTCGGGTGCTGTCGAGCCGCGTCGGGCGGGACGGCACCGGCCCCCTGCTGTACTTCCGCAGCGGCTACCGGGAGATCGACGGGTGACCCGGCGGCGTGCCGGGGACGCATACGATGCGGCTTGTGACCGACCCAGCCAGTGACCGGGACGAGCCGCAGGGGGCGGTAGCCGAGTCCGAGACGGATACGGATACGGATACGGATACGGATACGGATACGACCGGGGCCGACGCGACCAACGCGAATGTGGCCGAAGCGGCGCCGGCCGCGGACCCCGTCGGGGCCGATCGCGGCGGCGGCCCGGGATGGGCGTCCCCGGCCGACCTGGCCGCTTGGCTGAGCCGCAAGTCCAGGCCGGAGTCGGCCGAGTCGGACCTCGGCACCGTCCCCGAGGGCGCCGGACCCGAACCGGCAGAATCCGAACCGGCAGAACCCGAGTCGGCCGAATCCGCTGAACTCGCGCCGGCCGAGCCCGCCCAGCCCGCCCAGCCCGCCGCCGCTCGACAGGAGAGCGCGATGCCCGCCGCGGCGATCGGAGCCCCGCCGGAGGAGACGTCGACGAGTTCGCCCGATCCGGTGTCGTCCTCGCGCCTGCTGGGCCGCGGCCTGCTGGCCGGTGCGCTCGGCGTGGCCGGCGTCGTGGTGCTGGGCGTGGGCGGCGCCGCGGCCTTCGCCGACGATCTGGTACCCCGGGGCACGACGATCGGGGGCGTCGACGTCGGCGGGCTGCGCGCCTCCGCCGCGGTGACGGCGCTGACCACCGGGGTCGGCGACCCGCACGCCCCGATCCCGGTCGCGGTGGGTGACCGGCACGCCACTCTCGACCCGGTCGCCGCCGGCCTCGTGCTGGATGCCCAGAAGAGCGTGGACGCCGTCCTCGGCGGCCGGTTCGACCTCTCGCGGATGTGGCACCAGGTCGTCGGCGGGGGAGAGGCCCCGGTGCGGCCCGCAGCCGACGGAACGGCGCTGCGCACCGCCCTGGAGGCCGTCGCCGAGGACACCGCGCAGCCGGCCGTCGACGGCGCCGTGATCTTCGACGCCTCCGGGCCCCGGCCGGTGGCCGCCGCGTCCGGGGCTCGGCTCGACGTCGAGGCCGCCGAGGACGTCGTCCGGTCAGCCTGGCTCGACCGCTCGGGCGAACTCGTGCTCCCGGTGATCGAGGACGACCCCTCGATCACCCAGGACGAGGTCGACCGCGCCCTGACCGACCAGGCCGTTCCCGCGGCCTCCGGTCCCCTGACGGTCGTCGTCGGCGAGACCACGGCCGAGGTGACCCAGGCCGCGTTGCTGCCGACGCTGGGCATGGTGCCGAGCGTCGGGACCCCGGGGGCCCTCGACCTCGTGGTGGATGGCGTCGCCCTGCGGCGCGCCGTGCTGGCGGTCGCGCCCGCCCTGGAACACCCGGCCGAGGACGCCCGGATCGTGCTGAAGAACGGCGTCCCCACGGTGATCCCCTCCAAGGACGGGGTCGCCATCGACCCCGAGACGCTGGCTGCGGCGGCCGAGGCCGCCCTGCTCACCCCGGAACGCCGCGCCACCGTGGCCGCCGAGGTGGTGAAGCCGGAACTGACCACGGACCAGGCCAAGGCGCTCGGTGTGAAGGGGAAGGTGTCGACGTTCAGCACACCGCTCACCGCCAGCGCGCTACGGACCGAGAACCTGCGGCTCGCCGCCCGCGGCGTGAACGGAACGCTGGTCATGCCCGGAAAGACCTTCAGCCTCAACAGCGTCCTGGGTGAGCGAACCCCGGAGAAGGGCTACAACGCGGCGCCGACGATCATCGGCGGTCGGTTGGAGCTCACCTATGGCGGCGGCATCTCGCAGTTGGCCACGACCATCTTCAACAACGTCTTCTTCTCCGGGCTCGAGGATGTCGCCCACACCACCCACTCGTTCTACATTTCGAGGTACCCCGAGGGCCGTGAGGCGACGGTCAACTACTCCCCGCGCGTGGACCTCATCTGGCGCAATGACTCCCCGTACGCGGTGCTGGTCCAGGCCGGTGTGACCTCGACCGTCGACGTCAGTTTCTGGAGCACCAAGCAGTACGACGACGTCGTGGCCGTCAAGTCGGCCCGGAGCAACTACCGGCAACCCAAGACCGTCTACGACACCTCGGCGGGCTGCGTCTCGCAATCGGCCTCGCCGGGATTCGACGTCTCGGTGCGGCGCAAGGTGGTCAAGGACGGTGCGGTGGTCAAGGACCAGACCTGGCACACCACCTACATCGCCGAGGACAAGGTGGTCTGCGGTCCCGGACCGCCGGCACCCACGCCCACCCCCAGCGGGTGACTCGCGGTCTCGGAACGGCGAAAGGGCCGGTCGCACACGGTGACCGGCCCCTTCGTCGAGTGGGTTCAGTGGGCCGCGGAATAGGCATCCATGATCGCTGCGCTGACCCGTCCGCGATCGCTGACCTCGTACCCCTGGTCACGGGCCCAAGCCCGCACCGACGCCAGGTCGACCGCGGCGGACCGCTTACCGGTCCGGGCTCGGGCGCTGGTCTTGCGCGCCGCGGTCACATATCTTCCGATCGCCTTCTCGAACGAGGCATAGTTCTTGTCGTTGAGGTCGATCTCGTACTCGGCGCCCAACCATCCGAACTTCACCGTCTGGGTGGCGTCGCTGCCGTCGAGATCGTCACTGAGTAGAACCTGAACCCGCTGTGCCACGTGCATCTCCCTTGTTCTGGTGGACCCCCGCTTGTGGGCAAGGCGCCAAGCACGGTACCAAGCAAGCTTGTTCGGAGTCGAACAGACATTCCCAATGACCGCCCGGCAGTGGAGTCGAGCGCTCGAACGGCACACATTGTCTTCGGAACCGAACACGCCGTGCTTAACGATCGCGACCACGATTACCCGCGGTGGTCAACGGAAACGGCGTCGCGACGGCGCTCCCCATCACCAGCCGATCACTCGCGGTAGTTGCACTACCACAGATGTCGGACGAGGAGCCGGAGAAGGAGACCCAAGGGTTTCACAATCGGGACGAAGAGAGATATTCGGTCGGTATCGTGACTGTCCGGAATACCACCCTCCCCGGGGTATTCAGTATCGCCCCAGAACAGGTGGCCACGGGATTCGTGACGTGCTTCACCCGGGAGGTGTCAGGTAGTCGTAGCGGTGGTGCACGGTGAATCCGGCGCCCAGATAGAGTCTGTGGGCGGCCGTGTTCGCGACCGCGGTCTGCAGGAAGGCGCGCCGGGCGCTCTGTCCGGCCGCCCATTCGGCGATCACCCGCATCAGGGCCCGGGCGACGCCGCGCCGCCGATGGGGCGGTGTGACCTCGACGGCCGTGACGCCCAGCCAGCCGTCGGCGATCGAGCCGCGGGCCACCGCCGTCACCAGGCCGCGGGCGCCGGCCTCACGGACGGTGAAGAACGCCTGCTGCGGCGCCGAGACGAGCATGGCCACGGCGGCCGTCGGCAGCGGGGCGCCGCGGTGGTTGCAGGTCGCCAGCCAGGCCGCGTCGGGCTCCTCCGCCCGGTCGACGACCAGGCCGTCCGGCAGCGGGACCGACGCGGCCGACAACGTCTCCAGTCCGGCCGTGAAGGTGTAGGCGCTGACCCCGCCCCCCGGTCGCCAGCCGAGGGTCTCGATCCGGGCGCGCAGCCCTCGCTGCAGTGCGCCGTCCGGCAGATGTGCCAGGTGGGCGAGCGCCGATGGTGGCATCGTGCTCGCGGGCCCGGCCACCGTGGCGTCCGCGTCGGCCGGTAGCGGCACGGCCAGCAGCGGGGGGAGTCGGTGCCCGGTGTAGAAGGCGCGGACGCCGTGCAGCACCTCCGCAAGCGTCAGGTCCAGCCCGGCCGACGGATCGCCCAGTACGAGTGCCGAATTGGCGCGGCCGGTGAAGCCGTGGTGGGCGCGGAGTATCCACGGCCCCAGCGGTTCACAGGTGCTGGGCAGCCAGTGCAGCAGCGCCAGTCGCTCCAGCCGTGCGATGTCGGGCGTCCCGCTCATGGTCGCTGTCCCCCCGAGTCCCCTCGCGTGTCCCGGCGCGCTCCCCGTACTGCCACCGTGGTCCGCCGCGAGCCCGCGGGCACCGGCCCGGCCCCACCCTCGTGATCGTAGAGCCATGGTGGGTTGGCAGGGGCGAACGGGGTGTCCGAGGTCGTGCAGCGGTCCGCCACGCCGCCGAGTCCGCGTGCGGCCCGGAAGGCGGACCCAGCGATGCCCTCCATGGTTCGACCGGCTGGCCGGACGTGGTCGGGGAGGTGGGTCGGCGGCGAACCATCGGGCACCTCGCTGACCTCCACTCGCCGACCTTGTCGGGGTCGATGACGCGATATCGGCTGCGGCTGGAATACTGAACCCGGTCAAGCAGCTCGGCCAGAGGGGCCTGGCCACGCGGACTCGGCCAAGACCACCGGGCTCGCCGGACCAGTCGACGAGCCATCGCACAGGAGGACCTACCGTGACCTACGTCATCGCCCTGCCTTGCGTCGATCTCAAAGACAAGGCGTGCATCGAGGAGTGCCCGGTCGACTGCATCTACGAGGGCGAGCGGAGCCTGTACATCCACCCCGACGAGTGCGTCGACTGCGGTGCCTGTGAGCCGGTGTGCCCGGTGGAGGCGATCTTCTACGAGGACGACACACCCGAGGAGTGGTCCGACTTCTACAAGGCCAACGTCGAGTTCTTCGACGATCTCGGCTCACCGGGCGGTGCCGCCAAGCTCGGCAAGATCAACAAGGACCACCCGATCGTCGCCGCACTGCCGCCGCAGGGAGAGGGGCACTGAGCATCGGCGTGAGCCGGCAGCTGCCCGACTTCCCCTGGGACCGGTTGGCACCCTCTGCGGCCGTCGCCCGACGGCATCCCGATGGGATCATCGACGCCTCCATCGGAACCCCGGTCGACCCGACGCCGGCATGTGCCCGTGAGGCGCTGGCGGCGGCCTGTGACGCGCCCGGCTACCCGGCGACCCATGGCACCCCGGCGCTGCGCCGGGCCGTCGCCGACTGGTTCGCCCGGCGCCGTGGGGTTGCAGACCTCGACCCCGCGGGTGTGTTGCCGACCATCGGCTCCAAGGAGCTGGTCGCCTGGTTGCCCACGCTGCTCGGGCTGGGGCCCGGTGACGTGGTGGTCCACCCCGAACGGGCCTACCCCAGCTATGACGTGGGGGCCCGGATCGCCGGAGCGCGACCGCTGCCCGCCGACGGCACGGTTCAGCTCGGCCCGGGCCGGGACGACGTCCGGCTGGTCTGGCTGAACTCGCCCTCCAACCCGACGGGCCGGGTGCTCGGCGTGGATCACCTGGCCAAGGTGGTGCGCTGGGCGCGTTCCATCGGCGCGGTGGTGGCCAGCGACGAGTGCTACGCCGAGTTGGGCTGGGACGTCGAGGAGGTGCCGAGCATCCTCGACCCCCGGGTCTGCGGCGGTTCGCACGCGGGCCTGCTCGCGGTCTACTCGACGTCCAAGCAGTCCAACCTGGCCGGGTACCGGGCCGGGTTCGTGGCCGGGGACGTCGATCTGGTGGGCCGGCTGCTCGAGATCCGCAAGCATGCCGGGATGATGATGCCGGCACCGGTGCAGGCCGCACTGACGGCCGTGCTCGGGGACGACGTCCACGTGGCCGAACAGCGCGAGCGGTACCGCGGCCGGCGGTCGTCGGCGGTGAAGGCGTTCACCGGCGCCGGGTTCCGGATCGACGACTCCGAGGCGGGGCTCTACCTGTGGCTGACCCGGGACGAGCCCTGCTGGGACACCGTGGCGTGGCTGGCCGAGCGGGGAGTGCTGGTCGCGCCGGGGGAGTTCTACGGGGTCGCGGGGGGACGGCACGTCCGGGTGGCGATGAGCATCACGGACGACGACGCCGCCGCCCTCGCCCAACGCCTCGGTTGAGGGGAGGATTCCGGGCGTGAGTCTGGACGCCGTCCTCCGGCCCGGATTCGTGCCGCCCAACGGTCCGGTGCTGCTGACCGGCCGGGTGGTGCTCGCCGACCGTGTAGTCCCCGATGGCGCCCTGGTGCTGCTGGGTGACCGGGTGGTCTACGCCGGCGCCCACGCGGCGCTGCCCGAGCAGTGGTCGGACGCCGTCCCGCCGAACCGGCTCCTGGGCTGGCACCCCGACCCCCACCGGCGGATCCTGCTGCCCGGACTGGTCGACCTGCACTGCCACGGTGGGGGCGGCAGCGAGTTCGGCGCCGACGTCCACGCCGGCCGCCGCGCGCTGATGCACCACCGCCGCAACGGCACCACCACCCTGATCGCCAGCCTGGTCTCCGCGCCCGTCGCCGAGCTGACCCGCGCCGTGGCCACCTGCGCCGCCCTGGTCGCGGGAGGAGAGCTGGCCGGAATCCATCTGGAGGGGCCGTTCCTGGCCCCCCACCGGCGGGGGGCCCACGACCCGCGGCTACTCCTGGACCCGGATCCCGGGCTGGTCGAGGCCTGGGTCGAGGCGGCGGCCGGGGTCGGGGCGCCAACGGCGATCCGCCAGCTCACCTGGGCTCCCGAACTGCCCGGCGGGCACCGTCTGCCCACCGTCCTGGCCTCCCGCGGCATCATTCCCGCTCTCGGGCACACCGAAGCCGATGCGGCCACCGCCTCCCGTGCGCTGGCGGACTCCCTGGCGGCGCTGGGGGCCGGCGGAGTCGCCGTCCGCGGCCCTGCCGTGCCGCTCGTGACGCACGTGTTCAACGCCATGCCGCCGATGCATCACCGCGCCGGTGGACCGGTCGCCGCCTCGCTGGCCGCGGCGGGCCGCGGCGAGGCGAGGCTCGAGGTGATCGCGGACGGCGTCCACCTGGGCGCAGAGACGGTGCGGTTCCTGTTCGACTCCCTGGGCCCCGACCGGCTCTGCCTGATCACCGACGCCATGGCCGCGGCCGGCCTGTCCGACGGCGGCTACCGGCTCGGCTCGCGGACGGTCCGGGTGGCCGACGGCCAGGCCCGGCTGGTCGAGACCGACCCCGCCGGGACCGCGCGGGTGGGTCCGCTCGCCGGCGGCA
The DNA here is from genome assembly GCA_964469635.1 of uncultured Kineosporiaceae bacterium. Taxonomy (GTDB): domain Bacteria; phylum Actinomycetota; class Actinomycetes; order Actinomycetales; family Kineosporiaceae; genus JADJPO01. The sequence continues at coordinate 167 of CAYYCE010000104.1, read as the reverse complement.
CCACATCCCTGGTCGACTGCCTGCGTTGGGTCACCCGGACCTGCCGGATCCCGCTCGAGGACGCCGTCCGGGCCGCCAGCCTGACGCCGGCGAGCCTGATCGGGCTGGACGGCGAGGTGGGCCGGCTGCGTGCCGGCGGGCGGGCCGACGTCCTGGTGACCGACGTC
>CAYYCE010000103.1:863-8225 GCA_964469635.1 uncultured Kineosporiaceae bacterium | reverse complement strand
CGGCGTCCATGACGACGGCGAGCACCTGGTGCTCACCGGACCCGAGGGCCAGAGGTTCCGGGTCCGGATCGACGAGCCCCTGCGCGCCGCGGTTCGCCGGGACCGGCCCCGCCTCGGTCAGTTGCAGATCGAGCGCGACGGCGCCCTGCGCCCCCGCGACATCCAGGCCCGGATCCGGGCCGGGCAGAGCGCCGAGGAGATCGCCGACGAGTTCGGCCTCCCGGTGGAGCACGTCCGCCGCTACGAGGGTCCGGTGCTCGCCGAGCGGGAGTTCGTCGTGCGCCAGGCCCGCGCCGTCCGGATGAGGGCGATCACCAGGTTCGACGGCACCGTACCCACCCTCGGCGAGCTGGTGGCCGAGAGGCTGGCCGCCCGCGAGGTCGAGCACGGCGATGGTTCGTGGGACTCCTGGCGCACCGACGAGGGCATCTGGATGGTGGCCCTGAACTTCGCCGCGGGTACTCGGCAGCGCCGGGCCTGCTGGTCCTACGACGCCCAATTGCGCCACGTCAGCCCACAGGACGACGAGGCCCGGTGGCTGACCGACGCCGAACCCGCCGGTCCTGGCCCGGGCGCCGCCGTCCATCGGCGGTTGGTCCCCCTGCGCACCGGTGCGGAGCCGGTCCAGGACCACCTGTACGACGTCGAGGAGGATGGCGGTATCCGGCCCGCCGAGGACACCCCGACCGCGCCGCCCTGGCCGGCGGCCTCGACCGTCGACCTGCTCGACAGTCTGCGCGAACGCCGCGGCCGCCGGCAGCGTCCGATGCCCGAGGGCCCCGAGGAGGCCGGTGCCGATCCCGACTTCCTGCAGGCCCCGCGACCGACCGGGCTGGCGCCGTTCCCGCCGCCGGCCCACCCGGCGGCCTCGCACCCCCAGGACGTCACGGACGCCGAGGTGCTGGCACTGCCCGACGCGCCGGCCCCCATCGCGGCGCCTGCCAACCATGCCGAGGCCGCTCCCCCGGAGCCCCCGCAGCCACCCCAGCAGCCGACCCGACGCGGTAAGCGCGCCAGCGTGCCCAGCTGGGACGACATCGTCTTCGGCGGCCGTCGGGAGTAGACCGGCACGCCTGCGCCGACGTCAGGCCCGCCGGCCCCGGGCCACCAGCAGTGGCACCAACTGTTCCTCCTCGGTGCGGGCACCGTGCAGTCCCAGCAGCGACAGCGCCTCACGGCGCGCCGTGCGGGAGTCCACCACGGCCCAGGGACCGCGGGCCGAGCCCACCACGTCGCCGATCCGCGGCAGCACCCGGGGACTGACCGGACCGAACCAGCCCGCCTCGACCGCCCCTTGGCGGTCGAGGAGTTCGAACCGGTCGCCGAGCGCCTCTCGCCAGGCGGCGAGGACGTCGGCGGCGGCCCCCGGCCGGCAGTACAGGTGCAGGCCGCGCGCCTCGCCCCCGACGTGACTCACACCATCGGACAGCCGCCGTTCGTGGGCGACGTCCACCCGGTGCTCGAACGGCACGTCCACCATGCCGTGATCGGCCGTGACGACGACCAGGGTGTCCCGACCCAGGCGGTCGACCATGGCCTCCAGGGTCGCATCGGTGGCGGAGAGCTCCTCGGCCCACTGCCACGAATCGCACCCGAAGGTATGCCCCACCCGATCGATGTCCCCCCAGTACAGGTAGACCAGTCCGCGCTCGTTCGGGGCGAGGGCGCGCAACGCCGAGACGGTGGCCTCGACGCGCTCCGCCAGCGTCCCCCCGGCCGCGAACCGGCCGCCGCGCAGGGCCGCCTCGGTCAACCCGGACCCGTCGAAGTAGGCCGGTCCGACGCGGATCACCTCGACCCCCAGCGCATGCAGGTCCTCGAACACGGTGCGTTCGGGCTGCCAGCGGTGCGGGTCGACCTCCGGGTCCCAGGCCAGTTCGCTGAAGACCACCCCGCGGTCGGGATCGAGCACCTCGAGTCCCACCAGGCCGTGGCTGCCGGCATGCAGGGCCGTCCCGAGCATGGCCAGGCTGGTCGCGGTGGTGCTCGGGAACCCGACGCCGAGCACGCCGCTCCCGGCTTCGGCGTGCAGGGCGTTCAGGAACGGCGCGTGGCCGACGCGGCGCGCGAGCAACCGCTCCCCCAGGCCGTCGAGTAGGACCACCACGGCGTGGCGCGTGGGCGGAAGCTCGAGCTTCGGGGGGCCCTGCCGCACCGGCGCGCCCAGGGCATGGGCCACCGAGGGCAGCAGATCCGCCAGGGAGGGCATCACGCGGAACGGCATCAGCCACGGTGAGCGGCGGTGACCGCGACGGCGGCCGACAGAGCCCGGGCGAAGGCGACCGCGGCCCTGACCGCGTCGGCTCCCTCGGCGTCCGCCGAGAGCCGCACGGTGATGTCGTCGGCAGCCGCCGTCCCCGTGTACCCGTGGTCGGCCTCGCACTCGGGGTCGACGCACCCGGCTGGTTCAAGGTCCAGTCGGCTCAGACCGCCCCACCCGATCGTGAGGGTCAGCTCGCGGGGCGTGGCCCCGGTGCGGTGCTCCTCGGGCCGGACCACGGCGTGCGAGAGCACCAGCGAGCGGACATGGTGCAACGCCACGGCCTCGGTGCTGGCCGAGGCGTACGGCTCCGGACTCAGCGCGTCGGGATCGTGGTCGTCGGCGTGGGCCACGACGAGCCGAGTGGCCGTCAGCGCGAGCACGGTGACGTGTCGGCGGACCTCCTCGCGGTCGAAGGTCGTCTCCGGGTGCACCAGGAAGCTCTGGACCGCCTCACCCGCCACCGCGACGTCGAGGACGTCGCAGATCAGCGCCGGGTAGTAGCCGGCCCGCTGTACCTCCGCCTCGAGCCGCTTGGGCAGGCCTTCGCCGAAATGGCTCACCATCGTCTGTCGATCGCGCACGTACCCATCCTGTCACCTGCGCAGCTCAGCTCGACGTGCTCAGCTTCCGCCGGTCATCGGTCCTGCGCAGATCGGACAGGTGCACCGAGGCCGCCAGGACCGCCAGGCCGTGCTCGCCGACCACCACCGGGTTGAGGTCGACCCGGGCCACGTCGGGCAGTTCGTCGGTCAGGCACGACACCCGGGCGATCAGGTCCTCCAGCGCCTCGACGTCGACCGGGTTGGCCCCCCGGTGACCGAACAGCTTGGGCGCCGCGCGCACCGAACGGATCAGGTCGTCTACGTCCACGTCGGTCAGCGGGGCGATCATGTGCGCCAGATCGCCGAGGAGCTCGCTGGCGTCGCCGCCGAGCCCGAAGGAAACCACAGGCCCGTACTGCGGGTCCTCCACCGTCCGGACGACGCACGCCACGCCCGTCGGCGCCATCTTCTGGACCACCAGATCGGCGCCACCGAGGGGGCCCATCAGCTCGGTCATCTCGACCACGTCCCGGGCCAGTTCCTGGGCGTCGGCGATGTCGAGGCGCACACCGCCCAGGTCGACGCGGTGCCGGAGGTGGTTCGCCGTGGTCTTCAGAGCCACCGGCCAGCCCACCCGTTCGGCGGCCTCGCGCGCATCGTCGGGGCCGGTGATCGCGAGCGAAGGCCACACCTCGATCCCATACAGCCGCAACAGTTTCGAGGATCGACGGGGGTCCAGTTCGATCCCCCTCGGGTGCTCGAGCAGGATCTCGTCGACCATCTCCATCGCGGCCTGCGCGTCGCATCCGGAGGGCTGGACGCGGACCCCCTGGTCCCGCCGCCGCCAGGCCGCGTACTCCACCACGGCGGTGAGCGCGGTGACGGCCTCCTCGGGCGTGTCGTACAGCGGAACCCTGCGCGGTTCGGGTCCCTCGGCGACCAGGGCCTCGCTGGTGTGGCCGATGAGGCAGGCCACCACGGGTTGCCGGGCCTCGGCGGCCGCCTCGGCCAGTTCGCGGGCGACGTCCCGGGTGCGTGCGATCACCGCCGGAGCGAACACCGCCACCACGGCGTCCACGCGGTCGTCGTCGAAGGCGGCGCCGAGGGCGTCCCGGAACTCCTGGGCCCCGGCCAGTTCGGGGACCGCGACGGGTCCGTGCACCACGCTCAGCTTGTTGGCCACGCAGGCGTCGGCGACCAGCGAGGCGAGCGGGGGGCTGTTGGCCACGATCGCCACTCGGTCCCCGGTTGGAAGCGGTTGCTCCAGAACCAGTTGGGCGACGTCGAACAGTCTCCGCGCAGTGTCGACCCGGATGCACCCGGCCTGTTTCAGCAGCGCGTCGAAGGCGTCCGCCGGGGCCTGGCCCGCCAGTTCAACCCCGCGCCGGTCGAATCCCGACGTCCCCGATGTCAGCACGAGCACCGGGCGTTGGCGCGAGACGCGGCGCGCGATGCGGGAGAACTTGCGGGGGTTTCCCGGGCTCTCCAGATAGAGACCGACGGCCTCGGTCCGTTCGTCGGCCTCCCAGTACTGCAGGCAGTCGTTCGCCGACACATCCGCCCGGTTGCCGGCCGACACGAACGTGGACACGCCCACGGAACGGCGGGCGGCCATGTCGAGCACCACCGCCGACAACGCCCCCGACTGGCTGAACATCCCCAGCCGATCGGCGGCCGGCATCACGGGTCGCGGCGTGGTGTTCAGGTTGAACCGGGGGTCGGCGTTGATCACCCCCCAGGAGTTGGGGCCCACGATGCGCATTCCGTTGGCCCGGGCCACACGGACCAGTTCCCGTTCGCGTTCGGCGCCCTCGGGTCCCTCCTCGGCGAACCCGCCGGAGACCACGACGAGTCCCTTGATCCCGGCCTCGGCGCAGTCGCGGACGACGTCCGTCACGGCCGTGGCGGGCACCGCGACGACGGCCAGGTCGATCGGCGGCGGGATCTCCGCCAGCGAGCGGTGGGCGGGGATGCCCAGCACGCTGTCCGCGCCGGGGTGCACCACGTGCAGCGCACCCGTGAAACCGCTGGCGTGCATGGCGGTCAACAGCGCCCGCCCGATGGTGTCCTCGCGGCGGCTGGCGCCGATCAATACGACCGAGCCGGGGTTGAGCAGCGCGGACATGCTGCTGGCCTCGGCCCGATGCTCGCGGGCCTCCATGACGGCCCGGGACTTCTCGGTCTGATCGATGTCGAACCCCAGCGAGATCACACCGTCCTCGTAGCGGTGGGTGACCTCGTAGCCGGCGTCGTGGAAGACGGCCATCATCTTGCGGTTCTGCGGCAGCACCTCGGCCACGAACCGGTGGATGCCGTTCTCGCGGGCCACGGCCGCGAGGTGCTCCAGGAGGACCGATCCCACGCCCCGGCCGTGGTGGGCGTCGGAGATGTTGAAGGCCACCTCGGCCTCGTCGTCGACGACCTTGTCGTAACGGCCGATCCCGATGATGTCGCCGCCGACGGTGATCACCATGGCGACGCGGTCCTGATGGTCGACGACGGTGAACCGCTTCAGGTCCCGCTCGGACAACCGCGGCATCGGCGCGAAGAAGCGCAGGTAGACGGACTCAGGTGACTGCGCCAGATGGAACCGCTGCAGCGCCTCGGCGTCCTGGGGCCGGATCGGGCGCAGATGCCCGGTTCCGCCGTCCCGCAGCACGACGTCGGCCTCCCAGTGCGAGGGATAGTCCTGCTTCAGGTCGATGACCACGATGGAAGCCTACTGACCGATGGCCATCGCCGCGGGAGCGACTCCGGTGTCGTGGTGCGCCGTATGACCGACGCCACGCAGGGGAGCGCCCCTGGCGGCGCACCGCGGGCCTGACGACGGAACCGCCGCCGCGGGCGCCTCCTCGTCGACCCATGCGCGCTCCGCAAGGCCAGGAGGCTCCTGCTCCGTCTGGGCGTCGGATCATCCTGGGTTGCACCGCGGGCCCCGGGCCGACCCGGGTGAGGTCGGCCCCAGTGATGGCCCCGGGCGAGAGCAGGGCGACACCGGCCCCGGCCGATCCGGAGCTAGCGGATGACGCGCCCGGCGCTCCAGCGCGAGGTCCAGATCTTGACCTTGCGGACTGTCTTGCCCGGCCGCGGCGAGTGCCAGATCTTGCCGTGCCCGGCGTAGATGGCGACGTGGTATTTGTAGCCGCTCCCGAAGAAGACCAGGTCGCCGGGGCGGATCTGGCTCTTCTTGATCTTCTTGACGTGGCGATACTGCTGGTTGGCCGTCCGGGGAAGCTTGTACCCGTTGTGGGCGAAGACGTACTTCACGTAGCCGGAGCAGTCGAAGGCTCTCGGGCCCGTGGCGCCGTAGCGGTACGGGCGACCCTTGAGCGAGGCCGCGGTGGTCATCACCGCCCTGATCTTGGCGGCGCGAATGGCGGCCGCGGTCCGGGTGACCGCCTGGGTCCTCGTGGGCACCGAGACCGTGGTCGTCACGGAGGCCGTCGGGCCGAGCGGGGCCGCGTTGGCGGCGGCAGGCTCGACCAGCACACCGGCACAGGTGAGGGCCACTCCGGCCAGGGCGAGGGAGGGCAGGCGCAATCGATCGCGTGATAGCGACATGGGAGGAGTCCTTCCGCTGTCGCCTGCGAGGTGAGCTGTCGGGTTCGGGCTGGGAAGGTCGCCCGGCCGGGATGTCCGGCTTCACCCCGAGGTGGCTCTGGACGGCACGAAGCGCGTCCCGGGAGCCACCGAGAGTGGGTCCCCCGCTTCCGCCGTGAGCGTGAAATCGATGTCCAAGGACTGCGGCATCGTTACCGCGACAGGGACCGCTCACCGGCGGAACTCGGCGTGCGAGCGGATCCGACGACCTGGTTGGTCATCGCTGTACAAGGTGCACGAATCTCCTTCAATAACAAAACCATAACTTCCATATATTTCAGACTATAACGGACATATCGTATAGTGATCCCTGTCACCGGCATAGTGGTGCCCCATGTCACCAACCGGCCTGGAATAGCCCTCTGACCTGGCTGTTCTTTGCCTGGAAGGCCAACTCGAAACCTGTCATCGTCCTCACATGGAATTCCAAGACGCTGTTCGGCTACGGCGCATGGTTCGCCGATACGCACCCGAACGAACCGTTGACAGGGACCTTCTCAATCGATTCCTCGAATTGGCCACCAGGGCCCCGAGCGCAGGTTTCAGCCAGGGTTGGGATTTCGTGATTCTCGCCGACGAGTCCGCGCGAGAGAGGTTCTGGAGCAATACGACCGACCGTGATTCACCTCCCGATTCCTGGCTTGAGGGGATGCGCACCGCCCCGGTCCTCGTGGTGTGTCTGTCGGACCCCGAGCGCTACCTGGACCGCTACGCCGAGCCCGACAAGGGGCGGGGCGACCGGGACCCGGCCCGCTGGCCCGTCCCCTACTGGGACGTCGATGTCGGGATGGCGGCCATGATCATGCAGCTCGCGGCGGTCGACGCCGGCCTGGCCTGCTGCTTCTTCGGGGTGCCGACCGATCGCATCCCGGCCCTGCGCGCGGCCCTGGGCATCCCGGCGGACCGGCACGTCGTGGGCGTGGTCGCCCTCGGGCACGGCGCCCCGGACCGCCGCTC
>CAYYCE010000103.1:0-853 GCA_964469635.1 uncultured Kineosporiaceae bacterium | reverse complement strand
CGCGGTCGCCGCCCGCTGTCCGAAGTGGCTCACGACGGCCGTTTCGGCGCGGCCTGGCTGACCTAGCGTCCCGCCCGGGCGAGAATGGATGTCATGGCCGGCACGACGAGACCACCCACCGATGAGCAGCCTGAACGCATCGTCGACATCGACGTCGAGCAGGAGATGCAGGGGGCCTTCCTCGAGTACGCCTACTCCGTGATCTACTCGCGGGCCCTCCCGGACGCCCGCGACGGGCTCAAACCGGTGCAGCGACGGATCCTGTACACGATGGCCGAGATGGGGTTGCGCCCCGACCGCGCCCACGTCAAGTGCGGTCGGATCGTCGGCGACGTGATGGGCAAGTTCCACCCCCACGGCGACGGGGCCATCTACGACGCCCTGGTCCGGTTGGCCCAGGACTTCACCATGCGGCTTCCGCTCATCGATGGTCACGGCAACTTCGGCTCCCTCGACGACGGACCCGCCGCCTACCGCTACTGCGTCACCGGGGCGACCCGCGTCCGGCTGGCCGACGGCCGCTCCCCCCGGATCGCCGACCTGGCCGGCGAGGTCGGGCTGGCGCCGAACAGCGAGGCGGACGTCGCGCTTCAGGTGCTCGACCGCCACGCCCGGCCGGTTCCCGCTGTCCGGATCTTCCACTCCGGCTCGCACCCGGTGCTCGCCGTCCAGACCGATTCCGGGTACGAGCTGCGCGGCAGCCACAACCACCCGGTGCTCGCGCTGTGCCGGGTGGACGGCGTCCCGCGGCTGCTGTGGCGCCGCCTGGACCAGCTCGCCCCGGGGGACGTGGTCGCCCTCGCGCGCAACGGGGCACACCACCAGACGGCGGAGGCCGCCGATCTCGCCCGGG
>CAYYCE010000102.1:7939-8254 GCA_964469635.1 uncultured Kineosporiaceae bacterium | reverse complement strand
GCAACTCGCCGTCGGCGCGGGTGTGGGAGGGTTCGACCACGGTCGCCTCGAACAGCGCCGGGAGCTGGCCGGCGAGTTGTTCGGCACGGGGACCCACCACCGCGACCTCGAGCGTGTCGACGCTGAAGTTGGCGGCGTAGCCGAAGATCACCAGCAGCAGCAGCGGCATCGCGATCAGCATCGCCAGGGTGCGGTGGTCGCGTCGTAGTTCGCGGAACTCCTTGAGGATCATCGCTCGCATGGGACGACGCTAGAAGCTCGTCGTGGAATAAGTCAACACGCGTTGAATTGCGTGTCGGCTGCGGGGGCACGTGT
>CAYYCE010000102.1:6172-7929 GCA_964469635.1 uncultured Kineosporiaceae bacterium | reverse complement strand
CGATGACCACATCGACGGCCATGCCGACGCCCACTGTGACCACCACCCCCGTGATCGCCATCGGCACCCGCAAGGGGCTGTTCCTGGCCCGGACGGACCAGAGCCGGCCCGGAGGCTGGCGGCTCGACGGCCCGCATCTGTCCATGCGCGAGGTCACCGCGCTGGCCTTCATGCCGGTCGATCCCGCCGCCGGTCCGAGCGTCCCCGAGCTGCTGGTCGGCATGAAGAGCGAGCACTGGGGGCCGACCGTGGTGCGCAGCGCGGACCTCGGGGGCACCTGGGGCGAGACCGACGCCGGGGCGGTCGTGTTCCCCGCCGACACCGCCGCGACGCTCGCCCGGGTCTGGCAGCTGCAGCCCGACCCGGCGCGTCCCGACCTGGTCTGGGCCGGCTGCGAGCCGACCTCGCTGTGGCGCAGCACGGACGGCGGCGAGCACTTCGAGCTGGTTCGCGGTCTGTGGGACCACCCGCACCGCAAGGACTGGGGCCCCGGCTTCGGCGGCGCCGCCGTCCACACCGTCGTGGTCGACCCGGACGACGCGGACCACGTGACGATCGCGATGAGCACCGGGGGGGTCTACGTCAGCCACGACGCCACCGCGGACGGCGGCGGCGGTTGGTCGCCGTCCAACCGCGGCATCACCGCGCGCTACCTGCCCGACCCGAACCCCGAGTACGGCCAGTGCGTGCACAAGGTGGCCGCCGACGCGGCCGGTGCGGGCACCCTGTACGCACAGAACCACCACGGCGTCTACCGCAGTGACGACGGCGGCGAGAACTGGATCTCCATCGCCGAGGGGCTGCCGAGCGACTTCGGGTTCGTCATGCTGGCCCACCCCACGGCGACACGCACCGCGTGGGTGGTCCCCCTGATGGCCGACGCCGATCGGGTGCCGCCGGGCGGGCGGTTGCGGCTGCACCGCACCCGGGACGGCGGGCGCTCCTGGGCCGAGGTCGGGTCCGGCCTGCCGGACGGGTCCTGGACGTCTGTGCTGCGCGACGCGGCGTGCGTCGTCCCGACACCCGGGGCTGGTGAGGACGGCGGCACGCTGCTCGCCCTCGGCACCCGGGACGGCTGCGTCTACGTCAGCACCGACGAGGGGGAGACGGTCACCGAGATCGCCTCGCACCTGCCGGACGTGTTGTGTGTCCGGGCCTTCGGCGGCTGAGGCGGCGGCGATGGTGGTGGAGGTGGTCCTGCCCGGGGTGCTCGCCGAGGACGCCGGCGGCGCCCGGTCGATGAAGGTGGAGGTCGGCTCCGGAGCGAGCGTGGCCGACGTGCTCGACGCCGTCGCCCAACGCCACCCCAGGTTGGCGCGGCGGCTCCGGGACGAGGTCGGCGTCGTCCGCCGGCACGTCAACCTGTTCGTGGACGGCGAGGACGTCCGGCGTATCGGGGGCACGGGCGCCCCGGTTCCGGACGGCGCCACGGTGCTGGTGCTGCCCAACGTCTCCGGCGGCTGATCGCCCCCGGGGTTCTCGATCCCCCCGATCCCATCCTCCTGGGCACAACGTCACACCGTGCCCGTCCAGCGGGTGCAACGTCACGCCGTGCCCACAAGCCCGGTGGGTGCAGCGTTGCGCGGTGCCCGTCCAGCGGGCACAGCGTGACGTTGTGCCCGGGAAGACGCCCTGCCCGGGAAGACGCCCTGCGCGAGAAGGGAGGCGGCCCGGGCGGGGTCAGGCCCAGTCGAAGGTGCGCGTGACGGCCCGCTTCCAGCCGCGGTACAGGCCCTCGCGGCGGTCGGCGTCCATGG
>CAYYCE010000102.1:0-6072 GCA_964469635.1 uncultured Kineosporiaceae bacterium | reverse complement strand
GTGACGGCCCGCTTCCAGCCGCGGTACAGGCCCTCGCGGCGGTCGGCGTCCATGGACGGCGTCCAGCGGGCGCCCTCGACCCAGTTGGCGCGCAGCTCGTCGAGCCCCGACCAGTATCCGACCGCCAGCCCGGCGGCGTAGGCGGCGCCGAGCGCCGTGGTCTCGGCGACCCGGGGACGCACCACCGGCACGTCGAGAATGTCGGCCTGGAACTGCATCAGCAGGTCGTTGACCACCATGCCGCCGTCGACCTTCAGCTCCGACAGCTCCATCGGCGCCCCGGCGGCGTGGGCGTCGGCCACCATCGCCTCGACCACCTCGCGGGTCTGGTAGGCGACCGCCTCGAGGGCGGCGCGGGCGAGGTGGCCCCGGGTGACGTACCGGGTGAGCCCGACGATCGCCCCCCGGGCGTCGCTGCGCCAGTACGGCGCGAACAGCCCCGAGAAGGCCGGCACCAGGTAGGCGCCCCCGTTGTCGGGGACCGTGGCGGCCAGGGTCTCCACCTCGGCCGCGGTCGAGATCAGGCCGAGGTTGTCGCGCAACCACTGCACCAGCGATCCGGTGACGGCGATCGAGCCCTCGAGCGCGTAGACGGCCGGCTGGTCGCCGATCCGATAGCACACCGTGGTCAGCAACCCGTTGTGGCTGGCCACCTTCGACGTGCCGGTGTTGAGCAGGAAGAAGTTGCCGGTGCCGTAGGTGTTCTTCCCCTCCCCGGGGAGGTAGCAGGCCTGCCCGAACGTCGCCGCCTGTTGGTCGCCGAGCACGCCGGTGATCGGAACGTCGGCCAGCGCGCCGCCGACGGCTCCTCGGCAGGCGCCGAAATCGCCCGAGGACGAACGGATCTCGGGCAGCATCGAGACCGGAATCCCCATCTCCGCGGCGATCTCCGGGTCCCAGGCGAGGGAGTCGAGGTCCATGAGCATGGTGCGGCTGGCGTTGGTCACGTCGGTCAGGTGGGCCCCGCCGTCCGCGCCGCCGGTCAGGTGCCAGATCAGCCAGCTGTCGACCGTGCCGAAGACCAGATCGCCGGACTCGGCGGCCCGACGGGCTCCGGCGACCTCGGTCAGCACCCACGCCGCCTTGGGTCCGGCGAAGTAGGTCGCCAGCGGCAGACCCACCCGGTCGCGGTAGCGGGCGGCGCCGCCGCCGAGTGCGCCGAGCCGCTCGCACACGGCGTCGGTCCGGGTGTCCTGCCACACGATCGCCGGGGTGACCGGTTCGCCGGTGCGGCGGTTCCACACCACCGTGGTCTCGCGCTGATTGGTGATGCCGACGGCGGCCAGGCCGCCGGCCCCCACCCCCGCGGCGGCGAGTGCCTCGGCGATCACGGCCTCCGTGTTGCGCCAGATCTCGAGCGGATCGTGCTCGACCCAGCCCGCCCGGGGAAAGATCTGCCGGTGCTCACGTTGGCTCGAGGCGATCGGGAGGCCCGACCGGTCGAAGAGGATGCACCGGGTACTCGTGGTGCCCTGGTCGATCGCGGCGACGTAGACAGGCTGATCGGACATGGGCCGAGTATTGCGCCTCGGGCGCGGATCCGGGGGGCCCGAAGGGCCGTCGCGGGTCAGGCCAGGGCGAGCCGGTAGCCGCGCCTGACGACGGTCTCGACCAGGCCCCGCCGGCCGACCTTCGACCGCAGCCGGCCGACGGCGACCTCGACGGCGTGCATGTCGCCCGCCCCCGGCAGCGCCGCGAGCAGCCGATGCCGGTCCACGATTTCGCCGGGGGATCGGGCGAGCTCGCGGAGCACGGACATCGGGGTCGGGGTGAGTGCCAGCGGGACGCCGTCCAGGCTCGCCCGCTGCCCCCTCATGGTGAGGACGCCCGCCGCGGTGGACAGCTCCACGATGCAGTGGTCGGCCAGATGGGCGCTGGCCACCCGGACCAGGGCACCCAGCCGGAATCGCTCGGGCACCAGGGGATCGAGGCCCGCCGCGCGCAGCGGGTGGGCGGTGACGTCGCCGACCGCGGCGGGCAGTACGTGCTGGTGCAGGGCCCGCACCACCTCCGCGTAGCGTCCCGCGGTGCGCGCGGCGGTGAGGAAGGCCTCGCTGCCCGGCGCGGAGGTGAACACGACCGCGTCGGCGGTGTGGGCGCAGACCGCGTCGATGGCCCGCCGCACGGCCACCGGGTCGGGCGAGGGCCCCCAGCGGTAGACCGGGACGGTGCCCACCGTGGCCCCGGCTTCCCGCAGCCGGTCGAGCAGCCGACGGTTGGTGCAGCCGTGGAGCTGGACCACCACCCGCCGCCCGGTGACGCCGAGGCCCACGAGGTGCTCGACGACCTCGCCGCTGGTCTCGGTGGGGGCCATGTAGTCCTCGGTCAGGCCTGCGGCCCGCACCGCCCTCCGGACCCTGGGGCCGCGCACCAGGATCCTGGCTCGGGCCAGCGTGTCATGCAGATCGTGGGCCAGCCCCGCGGCGTCCGCCGCCTCGATCCATCCGCGGAACCCGATCGCCGTGGTCACCACGACGTCCTGCGGGGGATCGGCGATCACCTTCCGGATCGCGGCCAGCAGCTGCTCGTCCCGAGCGAGCGGGAGGATCCGCATCACCGGCGCCAGCAGCACCTCCGCGCCGCGCCGGGTGAAGCTGTTCGCCAGCTCCTGGGCCCGGCGGTCGGAGGTGATCACCAGCGAGAAGCCGGCGAGCTGGGCGGGCGTGCCCTCGGCAGCACCGCGGCCGAGGACGTCCGCCTCCCGGAGGCATCGCAGCCCGACGAGGGTGGGATCCCCGGGCCCGCCGCCGACCGGGGTGACCCGATCGCCCGGCGGGCTCACCGCCGCGGGTCCGGCACCACGGCCACCACGCCGTCGCGCACGGCGACCGCGAAGACGGCCAGACGCATCTCGGGGTCGTCCAGGCACTCGCCGGTGAGCAGCGAGAACACCTGCTTGTCCACGGGGGAGGCGACCGTCGGGACCTCGCCGCGGCTACCCACGCTGCCGCGGGCGATGATGTCGGCGCCGGTGGACGAGTCGCGGTGAGAGAGCGCCCTCACGGTTCCGTCCCGCAGCCGGAACAGGGCGATCCGGTGGTCGCCGACCAGCGCCGGCGCGCCCCGTTCGGGCAGCAGATCGTCGTAGCGGCACACCGGGACGGCGCCGGTGTCGGCGAACAGGGTTTCGTCGAGTCGGGTGCCGTCGGGCCGCGTGCCATCGAGTCGCCTCTCGACGAACCCGTTCCCGTCCAACCCGTTCTCGTCGCGTCGGGCGTCGTCGAGCCGACCGGGGTCGAGCAGGGTCATCGAGACTCACCTCCGCGCCGGGGCCACCAAGGAGGACGGGGTTGCCTGCGGGACGACGGTGTCCTGGGTGCCATCGTGCCCCGGCGTTGTTGCGTCGTTGTTTCCGCTGTGTGACGCCCTTCCCGCGGCGTCGCGGGCCGGCGCCGGCGCTCAGGCCTCGGCGAGGGCCTCGTCGTAGCGGCGGAGCACCAGGTCGGTGAGCAGCGGGTGCGGCGCCAGCGGGGCGCTCACCCGCGCCGCGCCCCGACCCTGCAACCGGTCCGCGAAGGCACTGGGGGCCAGCAGGTAACAGGCCAGCGTCACGGCGGTGCGCGGCGTCCCGGCACGCGCCCGCTCGAGCACGGTGTCCAGCGCCGGGGTACCGCTCAGGTATCCGACCGGTACCGGCCGGCCGCGTCGCGCACCCAGCTTCTCGGCGGCCCACTCGACGTCCCGCCGTGCCGCCGGCCGGCTGGATCCGGCGGCGACGAGCACCACGGCGTCGGACTCGGCGGTGCCGCAGGCGGACAGCCGGTCGGCCAGCACGTCCACCAGGAGCGCATCGGGGCCGAGCGCCCGGCCGGCACGGCACGGTCCCCCGGCCGCGGCGACGACGGCGTTCACATCCGCCTCGACGTGGTAGCCGCTCGACAGCAGCAGCGGGACGACGACGCTCGCGGTCCCGCTCGCGCCCAGGCCGTCCAACACCCGTCGCAGTCCCGGGCGCTGCACCTCGACGTCCGCGTTGGCGGCCAGCACCGACAAGCCGGGGCGCCTGCGCTCGACGGCGAGCCGCAACTCGGCCAGCGCCCGGCGACCTGCGGCGCCGCGGGTGCCGTGGGCGCAGGCCACCAGGACGGGAAGGTCCGACCCCATCCGACTAGGCTCCCACCCAACGGCCGCCCGATCCCACCGCATCCGCGCTCGGGGCCGTGCCCGGGCCCGCCCGCGATCCCGAGCGGAGGTGAGCACCGTGATCGCCGTCGCCGGTCCGCCGCCGCACCCGCCGGCGCCGTGGGCCCTTTCGCTCTCGTGGGGTCCGCCGGTGTCCTGGCCCGCGCACGGGCTGGGCTGGGTGGTGGTGCTCGCCGCGGTCGGGGCCGCCCTGGCCTGGGCCGATCATGCGCTGCGGATCGGCCGCGGTGCCGGCCAGGCGGGGCTGTTGGCCGGTTGGGCCGCGCTCAGCGCCGTCGCGCTCGCGCTGCCGCTGGTCCGCGGCGACCTACCCACCGCCCTGACGGGTCCGGTCGCGCTGCCGACCGCCCTGGCCACCGCGTTGCTGGTGGGCGCCGTCCTGCGGGTGCTGGCGCTGCGGTTGGACGCCCTGCTGCTCGCGGTCGCGGTGCCGGCGGTGATCTGGGGGGTGGCGCCGTTCGGCGCGGGCGGTCGGGGCGGGGTCGCGACGGTGCTCGCGCCGCTGACCACCTCGGTGCTGGCGCTGTTCGCGCTGTTGCTGCTCGTGGCTCGGTGGCGCCGGTCGGCGATGCCGCAGACCGGCCTGGCCGCGCTGGCGGCCGTCGCCTTCCTCGCGGCGGGTGTCCTGGGTCTGGTCGGGTGGACCGCCGCGGCGGGTCCGGCGTCGGTCGCGACCGCCTTCGGCTTCGTCGCCGCCGCGGCGACGGCCCGGTCCGGGGGCCAGTCCGGGGGCGGGCTGGCGGAGTGGCTGGCCCTGCCGGAGCCGGAGCCGCTGTCGGCCCCGGAGCGGCTGATCCCGCTGGCCGCCGCGGCCGCGGCGCTCTCGGCACAGGTGATCCGCGCCGTGCTGGACGGCGGCGCCGGGCCGGAGCCGGTCGCCGCCGTACTCTGCCTGCTGCTGGCGGCCGTGCTGCTGCTGTCCCGGCTGGCCGAGACCCGCGAGCGCACGCTCGCCGCGCGGCGGTACGAACGGCTGCGGGCCGACCTCGTGGCGTGGTCCGAGACCACCGGCGAGATCGTGATGGCCCTCGACCGCTCCGGGATCGTCGTCGGGGTGACCGGCTCGTCCGCGCTGGCGCTGCTGCACCGGGCCGACGACACCCTGACCGGCATCGACGTGGCCGAACTGGTGCCGTTGGACGACCGGGCGGGGCTGCGCGAGATCGTCCGGCAGGTCGTCACCGGCGGCCGGACCGTGTGGCGCGACGTGATCACACTTGCGCCCCCCGGGGCCGGCCTGGTCAGGCTCGGACTGCACGCCGTCCCGGACGGCGCCCTGGCGACGGTGGCCGAGGCCACCGGGGCGACACGGCTTCGCGAGGAGCTTCTGCGCACCAAGCGGTACGACCCGGTGACCGACCTGGCGAACCGGGCGCACCTGGTGGAGCGGATCGGCGCCTGGCGGGCCGCCGGACTGCCGGTGACCGTGATGCAGCTCGACCTGGACGGCTTCAAGGCCGTCAACGACCGCTTCGGCCACGACGCCGGCGACGAGGTGCTGCGTGAGGTGGCCCGCCGGCTCGCCGGCTGCCTGGCCGCCCTCCGGGCGGGGACGGCGACCTCGGACAGCGACCGGTCGCCGTCCGAGGTGATCGCGCGGGTCTGCAGCGACGAGTTCGTCGTCGCCGGCCCGGTCGGCGACGCCGCGAGGGCCCAGGTGCTCGCCGACCAGGTGCTGCTCGCGCTGCGGCGTCCCTTCGGGGTCTCGGGCCGCTCGGTGCGGCTGGGTGCCGGGGTGGGCGTCGTGATCGTGGACGGGCCGGTCGGGCCCGAGGACGGTGAACCGGGCGCGGAGTTGCTGCACCGGGCCGACCTGGCGACCGAGGCGGCCAAACACCGGGCGCCCTCGCCCGTGGCCTTCTGGGACGTCGCCCTCGAGGAGCGCGCCCACCGCTAGGTCGACATCGCGATCGGGCTGCGCCGGGCCCT
>CAYYCE010000101.1:0-8335 GCA_964469635.1 uncultured Kineosporiaceae bacterium | reverse complement strand
GGGCGAGCCTAGCCGCTCGCCCCTCGCCGGGGGCGGCAAGACCTAGAGTGGGCGGTGATGCGTGCCATGGTGAAGACGGCTCCGGGACCGGGCCTGGAGCTGCGCGAGATCGACGACCCGGCGCCCGGACCGGACGAGGCGCTGGTGCGCGTCCTGCGCACCGGGCTGTGCGGCACCGACCTGCACCTGTACGACTGGGACGCCTGGGCGGCGTCCGTCGTCCGGACCCCGCTGACCATCGGGCACGAGTTCTACGGCGAGGTGGTCGCCGTCGGGGACGATGTCCGCGCCGTCCGGGTGGGCCAGCGGGTCTCCGGCGAGGGGCACCTGGTCTGCGGCGGCTGCCGCAACTGCCGGGCCGGCCGGCGGCACCTGTGCATCAACACCATCGGCATCGGGGTCGACCGGGACGGCGCCTTCGCCGACCACCTGGTGATCCCCGCCGGCAACCTGTGGCCGCAGCCGGAGGACCTCGACCCGGATCTCGGCGTGCTGTTCGACCCGTTCGGCAATGCCACCCACACCGCGCTGTCCTTCCCCATCGCCGGAGAGGACGTCGTGATCACCGGGGCGGGCCCCATCGGGGTGATGGCCACCGCCGTCGTCCGCCACGTCGGGGCCCGATTCGTCGTGGTGACCGACGTCAGCGACGTCCGGCTCGAACTGGCCAGGGCCGCCGGTGCCGATCTGGCCATCGACGCCACACGCTCCGGCCTGGCCGAAGCCATGGCCCGCCTGGGGATGAAGGAGGGCTTCGACATCGGCCTCGAGATGTCCGGGGCCCCCGCCGCGGTCAGCGACATGCTGGCCACGATGAACCACGGCGGCCGGGTGGCCATGCTCGGCCTGCCCCACGGGGACTACGTCATCGACTGGGGCCGGGTGATCACCCACATGCTCACGATCAAGGGCATCTACGGCCGCGAGATGTTCGACACCTGGTACGCCATGGGTTCGATGCTGCAGACCTCGTCCGCGTTGCGTTCGGCCCTGCGGTCGGTGATCACCCACCGGTTCACCCCCGATGAGTACGTCCAGGCGTTCGACGTCGTCCGCAGCGGCCGGTGCGGCAAGGTGATCATCGACTGGAGTTGACCGGCGGTCCGGTCGCGGAGGAGGCGGCGATGTACGGCACCATGCGCGACCAGTTGCGGGCCACGCTCGGCGAGATCGAGTCGGCCGGGCTGACCAAGCACGAGCGTCGGCTCACCTCGCCGCAGGCGGCGCACATCACCACCGCGGTCGGCGAGTCGCTGAACTTCTGCGCCAACAACTACCTGGGTCTGGCCGACCATCCCGAGGTGGTGGACGCCGCGGCGGAGGCGTTGCGGCGGTGGGGATTCGGCATGTCCAGCGTTCGGTTCATCTGCGGCACCCAGGAGTTGCACAAACGGCTCGAGGACGCGCTGTCGGACTACCTGGGCACCGAGGACACGATCTTGTTCTCCTCGTGCTTCGACGCCAACGGCGGGGTTTTCGAGGCCCTGTTCGGCGAGGGTGACGCGATCATCTCCGACGAGCTCAACCACGCCTCGCTGATCGACGGGATCCGGCTGAGCAAGGCCGCGCGGTACCGCTACCGCAACGCCGACCCGGTCGATCTGGAGGCCCAGCTGAGGGCCGCAGCCGGCGCCCGCCGCCGGTGCATCGTCACCGACGGCGTGTTCTCGATGGACGGCTACCTGGCCCCGTTGCCGGCGATCTGCGACCTGGCGGAGGCCCACGACGCCCTGGTGTTGGTCGACGACTCGCACGCCGTCGGGTTCGTGGGGCCGAACGGTCGTGGCACCCCGGAGCACTTCGGCCTGGCCGATCGGGTGGACATCCTCACCGGAACCCTGGGCAAGGCCCTCGGCGGGGCCTCCGGCGGGTACGTCAGCGGCCGGGGCGAGATCGTCGAGCTGCTGCGGCAGCGGGCGCGACCGTACCTGTTCTCCAACGCGGTCGCCCCCGCCGTGGCGGCCGGCTCGCTGCGTGCCCTGGAGCTGGCCGCGGGCTCGGGGGAGGGGCGCCGGGCGCTGCGCAGCAACACCGAGCTGTTCCGCGCGCTGATGACCGAGGCCGACTTCGAACTCCTCCCCGGCGAGCACGCGATCGTGCCGGTGATGTTCCCCGGGGCCGAGGGTGCTCGCACCGCGGCACAGATCGCCGACCGGATGCTCGCCGACGGGGTCTACGTGATCGCCTTCTCCCACCCGGTGGTACCCCGGGGCCGGGCGCGGATCAGGGTGCAGCTGTCGGCCGCGCACACGGAGGACGACGTGCGGGCCTGCGTGGCGGCCTTCGCCACGGCCCGCGACGCCGTCCTCAGGGGATGAGGTGGCTCCGGCGGGGCCGGCGGCACCTCATGCGGCCCTCTGGACCGGCACGGCGACGTCCTCCGGGTGGACCTCGTCGAACCAGGCCACCAGGTCGTCGTCCGATTCCAGGGGCGTGGACACCTCGAGCACGCCGTCCCGGTAGACGGCGGTGATCGCCTCCGAATCGACCCCGTCCGGCAGCGTGATGGAGCGGGTCACCGTCCCGAACCACGACCGGGACGCGTGCTCGGAACTCTCCTCGCGATGGTGCTGTGCGGCGACCGTCAGCACCCCGTCATGCACCGTGACCTCGAGGTCGCGCTCCGGGTCGATCCCGGGCAGCTCGGTGCGCAGCCCGTACCGGCCCTTCTCCACGAACTCCTCGCAACGCATCCGGCGCTCCTCGTCCTCCCGCCGCTCGTTCGACGACGGCGAGGACGGCAACCACAGCCGCATCCAGGCGGTGGCCCAGTCCGTCCAGAACGGACTGACGGCACGTCGGCCGACCTCACGTGTGATCATCATCTCTGGCCCCTTTCGCCTCCGTCGCCTCCGCTGGGTGCGAAGGCAGTCCGGGAACCGGGAACACCGCGTCGCCTGAGCGGTCGGTCCAGGGTGGGCGAATGGCCGCACATCGGGGCGCAGTGGCCCCATAAGACAAGGTTAGGCAGCCCGAAGGGCGCGGGGAACGGGCCTAGGTCCCCTGGACGGCCGGGGGGAATCGCTTTGGCCGGTGCCGGGCCCACCACGTACCATCGGGGGTACAGGCATCGACCCGGCCATCACCGGCGAGCCTCCGGAAGAACAGGGCCCCGGCGTCCGCATCGAGCGGCGGCGGACCCCCAGTAGAACCGGACGGGCAGGCCCGTCACAGCCCAGATCGAGCGGCACGACGCCGTCCCCGAGCCGTGGGGAGGGTGCCGGGCAAGCGAGGTGGTACCGCGGTGCCCCGGGACCTCCGGCGGCGTCGTCCTCGCGGTGAGCAGCAGGACACCGAACGAGGAGCCACGAACCCGGTGAAGCCCTATCCCGACGTGACGTCCACCCCGTCGTTCCCGCAGATCGAGGAGCGGGTGCAGCAATTCTGGGATTCCGACGGGACCTTCCAGGCCAGCATCGACGCGCGCCCCGCCGACAGCAGCGAGGGCAGATCCGGCGGCAACGAGTTCGTCTTCTACGACGGCCCGCCGTTCGCCAACGGACTGCCGCACTACGGTCACCTGCTCACCGGGTACGTCAAGGACGTCGTCCCGCGCTACCAGACCATGCGCGGCCGCCGGGTGGAGCGCCGCTTCGGCTGGGACTGCCACGGCCTGCCCGCCGAGGTCGAGGCCGAGAAACAGCTCGGGATCGTTCACAAGGCCGAGATCGAGACCATGGGCGTGGGTGCGTTCAACGATGCCTGCCGCACCTCGGTGCTCGCCTACACCAAGGACTGGGAGGAGTACGTCCACCGCCAGGCCCGGTGGGTCGACTTCGAGAACGACTACAAGACCCTCGACCTGGATTACATGGAATCGGTCATGTGGGCCTTCAAGTCCCTGTGGGACAAGGGATTGATCTACGAGGGCTTCCGGGTGCTCGCCTACTGCTGGCGCTGCGAGACCCCGCTGTCCAACACCGAGACCCGCATGGACGACGTCTACCGCGACCGGCAGGACCCGGCGGTCACCGTGGCGCTCCCGCTGACCGGCGGCCCGGCGGCGGGGGCCGACGCCCTGATCTGGACGACGACGCCGTGGACGTTGCCGAGCAACCTGGCGATGGCGGTGCACCCCGATCTGCCCTACGTGGTCGTCGAGCCCGGCGCGAACTCGGCGCACGGGGGCAAGCGGTACCTGCTCGCCGAGGCCCGTGTCGGTCACTTCGCCCGCGAGCTGGGCGAGGCCACCGTCGTGGCCCGGTACACCGGCGCCGAACTCGTCGGCTCGACCTACGTCCCGCCCTTCGACTACTTCGTGGGCCGCCCCAACGCC
Source organism: uncultured Kineosporiaceae bacterium (assembly GCA_964469635.1). GTDB lineage: Bacteria > Actinomycetota > Actinomycetes > Actinomycetales > Kineosporiaceae > JADJPO01. The sequence continues at coordinate 4,059 of CAYYCE010000101.1, read as the reverse complement.
CACCAGGTCCTGGCCGCCGACTACGTCACCACCGACGACGGCACCGGCGTGGTCCACATCGCACCCGCCTTCGGTGAGGAGGACAAGCTCGTCACCGACCCGGCCGGGATCGAGCCGGTGGTCCCGGTCGACGCCCGGGGCGAGTTCACGGTCGAGGTACCCGACTACGCCGGGTTGCAGGTCTTCGAGGCCAACCCGCGGATCGTCGCCGACCTGAGGGCCAGGGGCGTGCTGCTGCGGCACGAGTCCTACGAACACCCGTACCCGCACTGCTGGCGCTGCGACAACCCGCTGATCTACAAGGCGGTCTCCAGCTGGTTCGTCAAGGTCACCGATTTCCGCGACCGGATGGTCGAGCTGAACCAGCAGATCCACTGGGTGCCCGAGCACATCAAGGACGGCTCCTTCGGCAAGTGGCTGGCGAATGCCCGCGACTGGTCGATCAGCCGCAACCGGTACTGGGGCAGCCCGATCCCGGTGTGGGTCAGCGACGACCCGGCCCACCCCAGGGTCGACGTCTACGGTTCGCTGGCCGAGCTGCAACGCGATTTCGGGGTCGAGGTGACCGACCTGCACCGGCCCGCCATCGACGAGTTGACCCGCCCCAACCCGGACGACGAGACCGGTCGCTCGACCATGCGCCGGGTGAGCGAGGTGCTCGACTGCTGGTTCGAGTCCGGCTCGATGCCGTTCGCCCAGGTGCACTACCCGTTCGAGAACGCCGACTGGTTCGAGCACCATTACCCGGGCGACTTCATCGTCGAGTACATCGGGCAGACCCGCGGCTGGTTCTACCTCATGCACGTGCTGGCCACGGCGCTGTTCGACCGGCCGGCGTTCTCCACCTGCGTCAGTCACGGCATCCTGCTCGGCGACGACGGCCGGAAGATGAGCAAGAGCCTGCGCAACTACCCCGGCGTGCGGGAGGTGTTCGACCGCGACGGGTCGGACGCGATGCGCTGGTTCCTGATGAGCTCGCCGGTGCTGCGCGGCGGCAACCTGGTGGTCACCGAGCGCGGCATCCGTGAGGGTGTCCGGCAGGTCATGCTGCCGCTGTGGAACGTCTGGTACTTCTTCGCGCTGTACGCGAACACGTTCGGCGAGAATGGATACCGCGCTCGGATCAGCCCCCCGGGCGGGCCCTCGGACGACGTCCTCGACCGGTACCTGTTGGCGAAGACCCACGACCTGGTCGTGGTCATGACCGACCAGCTCGACGCCTACGACATCGCGGCGGCGTGCCAGAGCCTGCGCGACCACCTCGACGTGCTCACCAACTGGTACATCCGCCGGTCCCGGGATCGGTTCTGGGGCACCGGCACCGGCACCGGCACCGGCACCGGCACCGACGCCGAGGGCGTGCTCGCCTCGGGCCGTGCGGCGTTCGACACCCTGGCGACGGCGTTGGAGGTGCTGACCCGGCTGGCCGCCCCGCTGCTGCCGCTGCTGGGCGAGGAGATCTGGCGGCACCTCACCGGCGGGCGCAGTGTTCACCTGACCGACTGGCCGTCGCCCGCGGACCTGCCCGCCGACGACGCCCTGGTCGCGGCCATGGACGCCGCCCGCGAGGTCGCCTCGGCCACCCTCGGACTGCGCAAGTCGGCCGGTCTGCGGGTCCGGCTGCCGCTGCGGGAGCTGATCGTGGTCAGTCCTGACCCCGAGGCGCTGAGGCCGTTCTCGACGGTCATCGCCGACGAGGTGAACGTCGCCGAGGTGCGCCTGGTCGGCCTCGACGCCGCCGAGGGGCATCAGGTCGGGGTCACCCGGCGGCTGACCGTCAACGCGCGGGCCGCCGGTCCGCGTCTGGGGCGGGCGGTGCAGGAGGTGATCCGCGCCGCCAAGGCCGGGGACTGGTCGCAGGCCGAGGACGGCACCAGGGTGTGCGGCGGGATCGAGTTGGTCGACGGCGAATACACCGTGGACACCGTCGTGGCCGGGGACGCCGAGGGCCGTGGCCGGAGCGCGGTCGCGGTCCTGCCCGGCGGCGGATCCGTGGTGCTCGACATCACGGTGACGCCTGAGGCGGCCCTCGAGGGCCTGGCGCGCGACCTGATCCGCGCCGTCCAGCAGGCCCGGCGCGACGCCGGCCTGGCGGTCGGGGACCGGATCGCGCTGCGCCTGGTCACCGCGAACCCCGCGCTCCTGGACGCCGTGGACGTCCACGGCGACCTGCTGCGCAACGAGACCCTGGCAGCCGAGGTGGTCACGGACGGCGCGGAGCCGGCCGGCGGGACCACCGCCGTGGGCGAGGCGAAGGTCGCCATCACCGTGGAGCGGGCGTGAGCGGAGGCGACCGGGCCGCGGAGGTCTACCGCGAGATCCTGGCGCGCACGCCGGAGCACGACCTGGTGCCGGACCTGGACCGGATCCGGGCCGTGGTCGAGCTGCTCGGGGAACCGCAGAAGGCGTTCCGCACCGTCCACGTGACCGGCACCAACGGCAAGTCCTCGACCACGCGCGTGGTCGAGCGGCTGCTGCGCGAGCACGGGCTGCGCACGGGCCGTTTCCTCAGCCCGCATCTGAGCGAGGTGCGCGAGCGGATCGCCGTCGACGGCGATCCGCTGACCGCCGAGCGCTTCGTCGAGGTCTACGAGGAGGTCGCGCCCTACCTCGACGTCGTCGACGCCCGGTCCGGGGAGACCGGCGGTCCCCGGATGACGTTCTTCGAGGTGCTCGTCGCGATGGCCTACGCGGCCTTCGCCGACGCCCCGGTCGACGTGGCCGCCGTCGAGGTCGGCATGGGCGGCGTCTGGGACGCCACCAACGTCGTCGACGCCGAGGTCGCGGTGATCACCCCGATCGCCGTGGACCACCAGCGCTTCCTCGGCCGCGACGTCGGCTCGATCGCCACCGAGAAGGCCGGCGTCATCAAACCGGGGGCGGTCGCCGTCCTGGCCCGGCAGGACGACGCCGAGGTGGCCGAGGTGCTGCACCGACGGATCGTCGAGGTGGGGGCCACGGCGGCACGGGAGGGACTCGAGTTCGGCGTCCTCGGCCGGCAGAACGCCGTGGGCGGTCAACTGCTCACGCTGCAGGGCCTGGGCGGGATCTATGAGGATGTCTTCCTGCCGCTGCACGGTGAACACCAGGCGGCCAACGCCGCCTGTGCGCTGGCGGCGGCCGAGGCGATGCTCGGCGCCGGGGCCCGGACCGGCCGGCTGGATCCGGGGGCCGTCCGGGCGGCGCTCGCGGACGTCGACTCGCCGGGGCGGCTCGAGGTGGTGCGCCGCAGCCCGACGATCCTGGTGGACGCCGCCCACAACCCCGCGGGGGCCCGGGTGCTGGCGGCCGCCCTCGAGGACGCCTTCGCCTTCTCACGCCTGGTCGGCCTGGTCGGGGTGATGGCGGACAAGGACGCCGTCGGCATCCTGGACGCCCTGCAACCGGTGCTTGACGAGGTGGTCGTGACCCGGTCGGCCTCCGCGCGGGCGATGCCGCCCGAGGAACTCGGCGAGATCGCCGAGGACATCTTCGGGGAGGATCGGGTGCATGTGGTCGACCGACTGTACGACGCCCTCGACATCGCCGTCGCCCGGTCCGAGGTGGACCTGAAACCGGGTTCGGCGGTGCTGGCCACCGGGTCGATCCCGCTGGTGGGTGAGGTCCGGACGCTGCTCGGCCTGGCCGGCGAGGCGGGTCGGTGAGCTCTCCGCGCCGCACCCTGGGCGCCAGCATGCTGGTGCTGGAGGCGCTGTCGGTCTTCTTCGCCGCGCTGGTCGCCAAGGATCTGTCCGCCCTGGGCCACGGCCGCTCCCTGATCCTGATCGGCGGTCTGGCGCTGGGCTGCCTGCTGACGGCGGGTCTGCTGCGTTGGCCGACGGGCTACCGGATCGGCAGCGCGCTGCAGATCGTGGTGCTGGCCGTGGGCTTCTGGGTCCCGGCGATGTTCTTCGTCGGGGCGGTGTTCGCAGCGCTGTGGGCCGTGGCCCTGGGGGTCGGCGCCAAGATCGAGCGCGAGCGTGCGGCCTACGTGGAACCCCGCTCGGACTCCAGCTGAGTCCGCCGGGTCCGTTGGTCGTCCATGATCTCGTGGATGCTGCGGACGGCGCTGCCCGGTTC
>CAYYCE010000100.1:0-8340 GCA_964469635.1 uncultured Kineosporiaceae bacterium | reverse complement strand
TGATGTGCAAGGTCTCACCCATGCCCAGAACCTACCGGGCGCTGATCCACCAGACAGGGGTCACCGCGGTGCGGGCGATCATGGTGGCCAGGGGGCGCAAGCTGGGCAGGACGGAAACGAAACCCAGTGGACGGACAACGGGTCCGTGACGCCTGCCGCCGTCGCGGGTTTCGACAGGGTCACGGGCCCGGATCGCGTTGGACCTCAGGCGGGAACGGCCGCCGGACGCAGGACGGCCAGCAGATCGGCCTCGTCCATGATCAGGTATTCGTCGCTACCCAGGCTCAACTCGGTGCCGGAGTACTTGGCGAACAGGACCCGGTCACCGACCGAGACCTTGAGATCCTCATCGTCTCCGACGGAGACGATCTCCCCGCGTTGGCCCTTCTCCTTGGCGGTGTCGGGGATCACCAGGCCGCTCGCGGTCACGCTGTCCTCGTCGAGGATGCGCACGAGAACGCGACTGCCGAGCGGTTGGACGGTGTCCGGGGTCATGACTCTCCTTCTGTGGGGATGGCGGGGCCGTTGCGTCCTCGGGAGCGGGCGTGGTCCGCGCCCTCAGAGGCTATATACCCCTGGGGGTATCTCCGACACAAGTCGACGAGGCCGACCGGAGTGACGAAGAACACGTCCGACGCCCGGCGGAAGACCCTCAGGGAGACGTTTGGCGAGTGGACATGGAAGATACCCCCTGGGGTATAGTCGTGGGCAGTCGATCCCCGAGACATGAGGAGCCCCAGCCGTGTGTAGCCCCGCCGTCTGCCCCAGTTGCCGCAAGATCACCTGGTCCGGGTGCGGCATGCACGTCGACCAGGTCATGACGAGCGTGCCGAACGACAAGCGCTGCCGCTGTCGCTGAGGCGCCTGCCGTAGAGCTTCAGCTGGGCCCCCGGGAATCCGCCCCCGGGGGCCCAGCCGCGTCTCCAATCACAGGTCGGCACCCGATCGTGGTCGGGTGGTCGGGGGCATGCCCGCGGGCTCAGGCCTCGGGGTCCCGCACCGCCGGGCTGACCGCAACCACGCAGCTGCCCGCGTCGCTGAGCCGCTGCACCACACCCATCACAGGCAACAGCATCGTGGCCAGCGCGATCCCGCCGTCGGCCGGGGCACTGGCGCGCAGCACCAGCGCACCGACCAGGGTCATCGCGGCCATCCCTGCACAGGGAGTGCATCCGATCACGAGTCGCCGGCCCTCCCCCGGCCCCGGTACATAGCTGGCCAGCAGCATCGCCCCGGCGGTCGCCGTGACCAGTCCGGCCACCCAGAACACGACGCCGGACGCCGGATCGACAGCTCGCACGAGCAGGAACAGCGGCACCACCAGGAGCAGGGTCACCGCCCGCCTCTGCACCGGCCAGGTTCGGATGGCATCGAGCATTCGCATGGCGGCAAGCATACCCCCTGGGGTATCCATGGAACCCAGACCCTCTGCCGGGGATGCTTCGGAGGATGTGGTTCAGTCGCCGCCGGAGACGTGGTCCTGACCCCGGAAGTACTCCCAGTGCCAGGGCTCATAGGCTCCGCTGCCACCGGGCAGCGCCCAGTCGGGGTTGTGCCAGCCGTACCGGGGGGCGTTGGTCCGCAGCCAGGTGTACGTGGCGGTGCTCGCGATACCGGATCCGCCGCAGAGGTCGACGGCCAAGCCCCAGCCGTGCTCGCTGGTGCCCGGCGCCGCCGCGAAACCGCCGCGAAGCCGCTTGATCTGCACCTGCTCGGACAGGGTGCGGTAGCCGTCGACGATGCAGATGTCGCGCCCGAATGCCTGGCGGTGGGCGACGTTGAGCTTGGCGAGGTCGACGGCGGCGTCGGCGCGCAACGACTCCTTGCCGTTCCACAGGGTGCACAGTGCCGAGGCCGGCAGCCGCCCGTTGCCGGCGCTCTGGCCCGCCTTGGACACAACGCCATCGCAGCCGGGGAGCACGGCTCGCTCGGTGCCACCGCGGGAGGCCCTGCTGACCAGCACCCGCCCGGGCGCGGCCAGGGCCGAGGGAACCACCGTCAGCTGACTGTCGTCGACGACGACGTGCGCCACCTCGACGCCGTTGGCCGGCCCGGTCTCGGTCTGCGGGAAGGGGGCGGCCACCTGGGCGGGCGCGTCGGCGAAGATCGCGGTCGAGACGACCCCGGAGAGCTGATTGGCACCGGCCTGCAGCGGGGCGCTCAGCGCGCCGGTCAGCGGCGCCGCGATGGTGGCGAGCCCCAACGCGCCGGCGATGCCCACCTGCGGCACGCTCAGCCCGCTGGCCTTCACGCGGCGGGCCGCACGGGCCTCCAGGCGACGGAGTTCGGAGCGGCGCATGTACGGCGAGCGGGTCGCCGGGGCCGCAACGTCCCGCCGGACCTCGGCCTGCTCCTCCTCGATCGTGGGCTCGACGGCCGGGGCCTCGGGGGAGACCTCCACAACCTCACCGGAGCGGTTCTGCGGCACCCGGCTCGCCGCACCGACGGCCTCCGTGACGTTCGCGAACGGGCTGGGAGGGATGTCGACCAGACCCTGCAGATCGAGGGAACGGGTGTCGAGCACGCCGTCGCGCAACTCCACGCCGTCCCGGATGTCGATCACCCGCAGACCGGGCGGTCGGGTGTCGACCACGCCGGGCGGCAGGCCCGTCATGCCACGGCCGCTGGGCCTCGGAACGAGGGACTCCGGAACCACGGGGCTCATGACGGCCGACGGCAGGCCGTGATGGTGGGTCGAGGGTCCTCGCGAGAACGCCCCGGCGGCCAGAGCCGCGTCCCAGTCGACGGGAGGGGTCGACACCTGCGTCTGGAGAATCCGCTCCCCCCGCTGCCGTCGGCGAGTCGCCGGCGGAGCGTCGACACAGTGCGACGGCACGGGCTGGGCCTCCAGTGGGTACGCCGACGGCTCGGGGAGTGCCGGACGGTGGACCGATGGTGTCTTTGCTGGCCGCCATATAACTGGCCGGTCACGGGCCACGGCAAGTTTCCGAGCGTGTCTTGGGCGCGTCCTGTCGTTCCCTTAACGAAGCAGCGACTCGGCGTCCGAAAGTGATTACAGAGCGTGACGTACGGTGATCACGGAAAGTAGCTGCCCAGACGTCCTCGTTGATCACTATTCGGCCGACTACCTGGGTGGATTCTCGGTGACTGGAATCACACCCCGTGAGATCTCCGGGCGGCACTGAGCATGGCTCCAGAACGCTGCGTGGCGTCCCTGACCTCGCCGACGAGCTCCTCCAGGACGTCCTCCAGGAACACCACGCCCAGGGTGAGCACAGCGTCACCGGCCGTCGGATCGGGGTGGACGACCCGCGCCAGATGTGAGCCCGAACGCTGCATCGCTGCCAGCACGTCCTCGATGTCGTCGCCTCCGGCCACCGACACGAGCTGGCGCACCCGACCCATGGGAACGGGCACGGTGTAGTGCTCGTCGTCGGCGTACATGAGGTCCTTCAGGTGGAGGTAGCCGATCACCCGGGCGGCGTACCCGGAGTCCGACACGGCGGGGGTTCGCGGGGCCACCACGACCGGGAACCGGCTGTACCCGGTCTGGGCGATCAACCGCTCGACATCCTCGGGGGTCGACCCCGCGGGAACGGTGACCAGCCGGTCCCAGGGCACCATGACATCGGCAGCGGTGAGTTGGGAAAGCTCCAGCGCCCCGGTGAGCAGATCGTCGCTTCCCGGCCCCAGCAGGCCCTCGCGGCGGGACTCGGTGACGATCGCGTACACCTCCTCGGCGGTGAACGCGCTCGCCAGTTCCTCCTTCGGCTCCACGCGAATCGCCCGCAGCAGCAGGTTGGTTGCCGCCCGCAGCGCCCGGATCAGCACCGACGTCGCCCGGGCACAGACCACCAGCGGCGGGGCCAGGAGCAGGGCCGAACGCTCCGGGCCGGCCAGGGCGAGGTTCTTCGGGATCATCTCTCCGACCACGACGTGCAGGTACACCACGATCGCCAGGCCGATCCCGAAGGCCACCGGGTGGATCAGCGCCTCCGGCACGTGGGCGGCCTCGAACGGACCCGCCAGGAGTTGGGCCACGGCCGGCTCGGCGACGGCCCCGAGGCCGAGCGAGCACACCGTGATCCCGAGCTGGGCGGCCGCCAGCATCAGGGAGACGTTCTCCATGGCCCACAACGCGGTCCGCGCACCCCGGGCACCCGAAGCCGCCAGCGGCTCGATCTGGCTGCGCCGGGCCGAGATCACGGCGAACTCCGCGCCGACGAAGAAGGCGTTTCCGAGCAGCAGCGCCACGGTCAGGACGATGGCCGACGTCGAGCTCACCGCAGAACCACCTGGGGCTGGGCCAGCGGGACGGCGACGACCCGGATCCGGTCCACCCGCCGTCCGTCCATGCGCTCCACGGTCAGCTCCGCGCCCGGCAGCAGGACGACGTCCCCCGCCTCCGGCAGCCGGCCGAGCCGAGCCATGACGAAGCCGCCTACGGTCTCGTACGCCGGGCCCTCGGGGACGGCGAGCCCGATGGCATCGACGACCTCGTCCGGCCGCATCAGCCCCGGCACCGAGTAGGAGCCGTCGCGGCGGCGAACCACCCGGGTGCGCGAACGGTCGTGCTCGTCGGAGACCTCCCCGACGATCTCCTCGATCACGTCCTCGAGGGTGACGATGCCTGCGGTGCCGCCGTACTCGTCTTCGACCACCGCCAGCTGCAACCCCTGCTGGCGCAGCGTCAGCAGCAAGGGGTCGAGCCGCAGCGTCTCGGGCACCCGCAGCGCGTCGGTCATCAGCACGGTCACCGGCACGTCCTGGCGCCGGTCGCGGGGGACGGCCACGGCGGACTTCACGTGGACAACACCGATGATGTCGTCGATGCCCTCGCCCTCGACCGGGAATCGGCTCAGCCCGGTACGCCGCGCGAGTTCGACGACGTCGTCCGCATGCTGGTCACGCTCCAGGGTGACGGCGCGCACCCGAGGGGTCATCACGTCGTCCGCGGTGTGGTCGCTGAAGTCCAGCGAGCGGGTCAGCAGCACGGCGGTCTGCTCGTCGAGGGTGCCTGCCTGGGCGCTGCGGCGGACCAGCGCGGCCAGCTCCTCGGGGGTCCGGCCGCTGGACAGTTCCTCGGCGGGCTCGATGCCCACAGAGCGCAGCACCCGGTTGGCGCTGCCGTTGAGCAGTCGGATCAGGGGCAGCACGGAGCGGGTGAAGGCCCGCTGCGGACCCGCGACCACCTTGGCGGTGGCCAGCGGCTCGGAGATGCCCAGGTTCTGCGGCAGCAATTCGCCGACCACCATCGAGAAGACGGTGGCGATGAACAGCCCCAGGGCGACCGCCAGGGCCGAGGCCGGGCCCGGGGGGAGCCCGAGCCGGGACAGCGGGGTGGTCAGCAACCGGGCCAGTGACGGTTCGACCAGATAGCCGACCACCAGCGTGGTCAGCGTGATGCCCACCTGGGCACCGGACAGCTGGGTGGACAGCGACCGGACGGCGGCGAGCACCCCCGCGGCCCTGGTGTCACCGGCCGCGACGGCCCGCTCCACGGTCGGCCGGTCCAGGCTGACGAGGGAGAACTCGGCGGCCACGAAAAGAGCGGTCCCCACGGTGAGCAGCACGCCCACGCCGAGGAACAGCCAGGCGCTCACCCGGACAACACTACCCGTGACCGCTTCCGCCCCGCTCGAGTGGCGTCGCGCCCGTCCCCGCTGGGCACAACGTCACGCCATGCCCGTCCAGCGGGCATGGCGTGACGTCGTGCCCGTTGGCGGGGCGGGGGGCTGAGTGGCGGGGCCTACCAGCCGGAGGGCAGCGGGCGGCCCTCGTCGAAACCGGCCCGGGACTGCACCCCCACCACCGCCCGGGCGTGCAACTGCTCCAGGTCGGCGGCCCCGACGTAGGTCGCGGCGCTGCGCACGCCGGTGGTGATCTGATCGATCAGGTCCTCCACCCCGCCCCGATGCGGGTCGAGGTACATCCGCGAGCTCGAGATGCCCTCCTCGAACTGGGCCTTGCGCGCCCGGTCGAAGGGGCTGTCCGCGTGGGTGCGCGCCGCCACGGCCCGAGCCGAGGCCATGCCGTAGCTCTCCTTGTACGGCCGGCCATGCTCGTCCAGCAGCAGATCACCCGGACTCTCGTAGGTACCGGCGAACCAGGAGCCGACCATCACCTGGGCGGCCCCGGCGGCCAGCCCCAGCGCGACATCGCGGGGGTAGCGCACCCCACCGTCCGCCCACACGTGCCGGCCCAGCTCGCGTGCCGCCGCCGCGCACTCGAGCACCGCCGAGAACTGCGGCCGACCGACGGCGGTCATCATCCGGGTGGTGCACATCGCGCCCGGCCCGACGCCGACCTTGACGATGTCGGCACCGGTGGCGACCAGGTCGCGCACGCCGTCGGCGCTCACCACGTTGCCGGCCACGAGCGGGACGGCGCGGCCGCTCCGGGCGATCGCGGCGCGCACCTGGCCGAGCGCCTCGAGCATCTTCTCCTGGTGGCCGTGGGCGGTGTCGACCACGAGCAGGTCGGCCTCGCCGGCCAGCACCGCCTCGGCCTTGGCGGCGACGTCCCCGTTGATGCCGATCGCCACCCCGACCCGCAGCCGGCCGTCACCGTCCAACGCCGGCCGGTACTGCGCCGAGCGCAGCGCCCCGGTCCGGGTGAGCACCCCGGCCAGGGTGCCGTCCGCGGCCACCACGGGCGAGTACTTGCGACGCGCGGCGTGCAGCGCCTCGAAAGCGGTGCGCAGGCCATCGGGGCCCTCGACCGCGGCCAGCGACAGGGTCAACGGGTCGGGGGTCATCACCTGGTGGAGCTGGGTGAACCGGTCGACCCCCCGGCAGTCTCCCTCGCTCACCACACCGACCGGCCGGCCCGCCTCGTCCACGACGACGAGGGCGCCGTGGGCCCGTTTGGGGATCAGGTGCAGGGCATCGATCACGGGATTGTCGGGGCCCAGGGTGACCGCGGTCTCCAGCACGGGGTGGGCGGCCTTGACCCAGGCGATCACATCGGCCACCACGTCCAGAGGAATGTCCTGCGGCAGGACGGCGATCGCGCCCCGGCGGGCGGCGGTCTCGGCCATGCGCCGCCCCGCCACGGCGGTCATGTTCGCCACGACCAGCGGCACGGTGGCGCCGGTGCCGTCGCACGCGGACAGGTCGACGTCCAGCCGGGAGGCGACGGCGGAGCGGTTCGGCACGAGGAAGACGTCGGAGTAGGTGAGGTCGGTCGCCGGCGGGCGGTCGTCGAGGAAGCGCACCGCCCCAGTGTTCACCACCACAGGTCGCGACCTCGCGCCGGTCGCGGGCCTCGGGTAGACCAGGACGGGCGTCCGCTCGGCGCGCGACGCCCGTCCTTGGTCGTGCCGCGCAGGCACCGGGACCGAGCGTCTGGGGGTCAGCGGCTACTGTGGAGAGCAAGCCGATGACGTCTTCTGCCCACCACGGAAGTAGGCGACGTAGCCCGTGACTCAGAATTCTCCGCCCGAGCACAATGCCGCTTTCGGTCCCAACGAGTGGCTGGTCGACGAGCTCTACCAGCAGTACCTCGCCGACCGGAATTCGGTGGACCCCACTTGGTGGGACTTCTTCGCCGACTACACGCCGTCCGAGGTGCCGCAGGGCAAGCGCCTGCCTCGTACGGATGCCCAGCCGGAAACCCCGGCCCCGGAGACCTCCCCGGCCCCGGAGACCCCGGCGGCCGCGAGCGCCCCGGCCACGCCGACCGCTCCCCCGGCACAGCCGGCTCCCGCCGCGCCCCCGACCGGCAGGACCCCGCCCGCCCGCCCGACTCAGGTCCCACGCGAACCCTCCACGACGCCGTCCGCCCGGCCGGCCAGCGTCGAGATCCAGGAGGTCGCCATCAAGGGCCCCGCCGCCCGAGTCGCCCAGAACATGGAGACCAGCCTCGGCATGCCGACGGCGACCAGCGTGCGCGCCGTCCCGGCGAAGCTGCTGATCGACAACCGGATCGTGATCAACAACCATCTGTCGCGCTCGCGCGGCGGCAAGGTCTCCTTCACCCACCTGATCGGTTTCGCGCTCGTCGAGGCGCTGTCGACGATGCCGCAGATGAACCACAGCTACGGCACCGACGAGAACGGCAGGCCGAAGCTGGTCAAGCCCTCGCACGTGAACCTGGGCATCGCCATCGACCTGGCCAAGCCGGACGGCTCGAGATCGTTGCTGGTCCCCGCGATCAAGCACTGCGAGACGATGGACTTCGGCCAGTTCTGGGCCGCCTACGAGGACGTCGTGCGCCGCGCCCGGAACAACAAACTCACCGCCGACGACTTCGCCGGGACCACGATCAGCCTGACCAACCCGGGCACCATCGGCACCGTCCACTCCGTGCCACGGTTGATGAAGGGTCAGGGCGCCATCATCGGCGTCGGCGCGATGGACTACCCGGCCGAGTTCCAGG
>CAYYCE010000099.1:0-8365 GCA_964469635.1 uncultured Kineosporiaceae bacterium | reverse complement strand
GCGCCGACCTCGCGGTCCGGATCCCCATGGCGGGAGGAGTGGACTCGCTCAACGTGGCCGCGGCCGGCGCCGTGGCGCTGTGGGCACTGCGACGCGGCGTTCCCGGCCGGTGAGGTGTCCCCCGGCCGACGGGACCGGCGGGTGGGACGGCGTCAGTCGCCGAACAGCTCGGTCAACGGTCGGCGTGGCGTCGGCGTGGCGTCCACCAGGGCCCGGCCCACGCGCAACAACACCTGCGGCACACCCCAGATACCCATCGCCTCGGCCACCTCGGGTCGCAGCCGGGGGCTCTGCAGCGGTTGGTCGGCGAACGTGGCGACCAGACCCTTGACCGTGGCGGTCAGCAGCATGTGCTCGAGCGCCAGCCCGGCCACCACCCAGTCGCGGCGGGTGTCCTCGCGAGTGGAGATCGCCAGCACGGTGCTGCGGGCGATCTCCTCCTCCGTCTCCTGGTCCGGCAGGACACCGCTGTTCCCGGCGTGCAGCAGCGAGTCGACCGGGAAGGGTGAGGTCCCCAGCGCCGAGGCCGGAATCCCGTCGACCGGTGGCTGCGGGTCCCCGGATCGGGCGTAGCGGCGCACCCAGCGCTCCACCTCGCTGCGCAGCTCGGCGTCGTCGGTCTGTTCGAGCACCGCCTCGCGCAGCAGGTGGGCCAGGCGGCGCCTCGAGGCGGCATCCGCGATGCTGAGCTTGGCACCCTCGCCCACGACGGCGTGGCGCAGCTCCAGCAGGTCCTCCTCGGCCACCACGTGGGAGCGGTAGACACGGCGGTGGGTGTGGCGCAGCCGCACCGCGGTGGCCAACGCGACGTCGGCCGGAGCGGCCGGTTCCCGTCCCACCGCGCGCACCACGGCGATGACCTGTTCGGTTGCGGGCACGTCGGCGTCGGCCACTCCGCTCACGCGGCGGGGGAGCAGTTCGACCGCCGTGCGGTAGCCACGCGAGCGCAGGGTCACCCGGGCGTTGAGCACGGCCGTCCCGCAGGAGATCGCCCGGTCCCGGCCGCGGGGATCGATGACCGGGACGGCACGGGTCGGGTCCTCCAGGACGGCGACACCGTCGGGCAGACGACGCAACGACCACGGCTGGCTGTTGTGGATCGAGGGGGCCCAGCGGGCAGCCTCCCCGACGGCGGTGACCTCGTCGGGGGGCAGGACGACGGGCCGCTCCCTCGCACTGGTGCCATTGGACGTCAGAGCGGTCATTCGCGCCGCCTTCCGCGGAAGTCCTCCCGGTCACGGTAGGCAGGCCGTTCCGCCCCCATCTGGGGCCTAGGTCCCTGAGCCGGGAAGTCCGCCGACCCGATCCGTTCCTCGCCCCTACCGGCCCTCCGCCAACACCTCACGCATCACCGCGTCGGCGTCGGTCAGGCCCAGGAATCGGCCCTTGTCGTCGGTCACGACCACCACGCCCAGGATGCGGCGCTCGACGTCGGAGGCCAGGATCCGGACGGCGGCCGAGCGCAGATCCTGGGCGGCCCGCAGCCGCAGCAGCCGCGATGCCGCCAGCCGTTCACCCGTCGGGGACACCAGCGCGACCAGGCGCCCCTCGTCGTCCAGGTCGACGTCCCAACCCTCCTCGCCGTCCGCCACAGGCCTGGCCAGCCGGCCGGCCCTGGTGCGGGCGACGGTGTCCTCCCAACTGGCTCTCAACCAGGTGCTCACCTCGGTGGCGGGCGGCAGGAACGAGGGTCGTGCCCGGCCGAACAGCCAGCCCTGTGCGAGCCGGACCCCGAGGACCTGCATGTGGCGGGCGTCGTCGAGACTCTCGACCCCCTCGGCCTGCACCACGGCGCCGATGCCCTCGGCCATCGAGACCACCAGCCGGATCAACCGGTCGCGCACCGGATCGTCGAAGGCGCCCTTGACCAGGTTCGCCTCGAGCTTGACCAGGTCGGGTCGGATCCGATGCATCCGCGTCAGCTCGTCGCGGCCGGCGTCGGCCACGTCGCAGGCGATCCGCAGCCCGGCCACCCGCAGGGCGGCGGTGGCCGCCCCGGGCACGAACTCGCCCGAGGAATCGGCGAAGGCGAGCTCGACCACCACTCCGGCCAGGTCGGGCTGCTCCCGTAGGACCGAGAGCACCACCTCCTCCTCCAGGTGGGGCACCGCCACATTGACCGCGAGGAACTGCTCGGCCGACAGGTCGGCCCGTCCCCGGAAGGCGTTGACCAGGGACGCCGCCTCGAGCTGGCCGGCCAGCCCGCTGCGGGCGGCCGCGGAGAACCACGGCTGCGGTGAACGGGCCGGCCAGTCGGCCACCCGGGTGAGCGCCTCGTAGCCGGCGCATTCCCCGGTGTGCAGGTCGACCACGGGTTGATAGACGCAGTGCAGGGCCTCGGGCCGCCGCAACAGGCCGGCGACCTCATCCTCTCGTTGGGGTTCGGTCGGGAGTTCGACCTCCGGACCACCCTGGACTGGATGCACTCGACCATTCAATCGTGTGCGGGGCGCTCTCGAGCGATGTCTGAGAGTGTTCCGGTTCGACACGCCATGTACGTAACGTAGTTGAGAGAACACATCCGGTAATGTTTGCGGCCTGGTGGCGCCCTCCCGGACCCGAGCACCCGTCGGGGTGGGCCGTGGTCCGCACGGATGCACCGGATTCCACAACTCGAGTGGCGAATCGGCATGCAGCGTCTGCGTCCGCTGCATGCTGCCAGATCGGAGGGCTGGCCGTGCTGCATCGACGACCCGACGGAGTCCTCGCCGTGGTGCGGGCGGCCCTGGGAACGGGACGCCCGCGCCGACGCGTCGTCGCCCTGCATCTGGACGAGGACACCCGAGGCGTCCTCGAGGCCTGTTCGGACGCCGTCCTGGGCATCGACGAGGACGGCGTCTGCGTCGTCGTCAACGGGGCGGCGGCGGCCGTGTTCGGGACCGACCGGAACCAACTGGTCGGTCTGGGCGCCGCCGAGTTGCTTCCCGGACTCGCCGATGCGGTGCGCCGGATCACCGCGCGGCGCAGGGCAGGCGACGCCGTCCCGGGCACGGCGGGGGAGGGGATCGAGACCACGGGCCGGCGCCGCAACGGCTCGACCTTCCCGGCCACGGTCTGGATAGCCCCCGCCTACCCCCAGGCGGGGCGCCTCACCCTGTTCACCACGGTGCGGGACCTCACCGGCCGGCGGGCGGCCGCGGCCGCGCACCGTGCCCTGCTGGAGGACGTCGCTCAGTTGCGCGACACCGTCGAGGCGCTGACCACGGCGGTCCGGGACCGGGCGATCCTGCTCGCCGACCCCGAGGGCCACGTGACCGCCATCAACCGCGCCGCCGAGAAGCTGCTCGGATACCGGCCGGAGGACCTCGTCGGCAAGCCGACGACCGCGCTGTCCGACCCCCAGGACCTGGCCGCCGTGCGGGCCGAGCTGGGAATGGCCGGTAGGTCGGACCCGTTGCTCGAGCTCACCCGGTCCGGGCTGCCCAACCGGCAGCGGTGGACGCTGCTCACCCGGGACGGCGAGCGCCGTCCGGTGACCCTGACGATCACCGGGATCGGGGACCGCGACGCGGCCGGGGGCTTCGTCCTGGTCGTGGCTCCCCGGCGTTCCGAGTGGGACCCGCTGGTCAAGCCCCGCCGTTCCGGGGATCGCCTGCTGCTCGACCTGGACGACGCCGAGACCCGCACCCTGAGCTGGCAGGTGGGCGGTTCGGGGGCGAGGCGCCGCTGAGCGAGCTCAGCGGGGTCGCATCAGGGTGTCCCAGACCCCGAGATTGATCTCCTGCGGTTCGTCCTCGTCCTCCTCCAGTTCGCCGAGATCGGCCCGGACCTGGGCGAGGGAGGGGAGGACCGGCCCGGCCGGCGGGTCCTGCGGGGAGGGGTGGGGCGCCGCGGCCGACGCCGTCGGGTCGCAGACCACGAGATCCGCCGTGCTCCCGGCGCCCGCGGGGTCCCCGGCGCCGTGGGGATCGACGGCGTCACGGTGCTCGGCGGGCGGGGCCACCTCACCCGAGGGCGGCCGGCCCGGGGTCCGGGGCGGGGGGACCTGATCCTGACGGGCCGCCGCACGCGTGGCGTGGGCCCGCTCCACGAAGGCCTGCTGAGTGGCCCGGCGCTCGGCCGCCGCCCGCTCGGCCGCCGCCCGCGCCTGCTGCGAGGGGGAGGCCTGCGGGGCGGCCGCCCGGTCGTCGTCCTCCTCGGCGGGCACCGCGTCGCCGACGATCTCGACGCCGGCCTCCCGGGCCTGGTCGAGCAGTTGGGCCAGGGCGGGCTCGGTGAGCGTCTGGGCGCAGGCGCGGGCCGGCGACCCGGCGTAGCCACTCGCCGAGGCGTAGCCGGCGGCGACCGACAGCGAGGCCGCGACCCGGCCGACCGTGGCCATGGCCGCCCACCACTCGACGTCGTGCCCGGCCCTGGCCATCGCGCTGACCGTGTGCAGCAGGGCGTCGACGGCGGCGACGGTGTCCGGGCGGGGCGGCGGGAGCCACGGGGTGAGCAGCCCCACCAGGGCGCCCGCGCAGGCCGCTCGGTGCAGGGCGGCCGGCAGATCCCGGGCGGTCGCCGGATCGGCCTGCGCGGCACTGGGGACGACGTGCATCACGACCTGCGCGTCGGAGGCGTCAAGGCCTCCGGCGGCCAGCCGGCGCAGATCGCACAGCACGGCCCAGGTCCGGTCGAGGAGCGCGTTGGCGTCGGCCACCGACCGGTCCTCTGGACCGGTCTGCAGGGCGTGGCGCAGCGACACGGCCCGGGCCACCACGCCCAGATCGAGCGCATCGAGCCGCACACCGTCGCCGCCGGCAGCCGTCGCCGCCTGGGCGAGCAGGGCCGAGGCCGACCTCAGTTGCAGTCGGTCCGGATCCAGCACCGGCAGGCGGTCGGACGCCTCGAGCCATTCCAGGGCCACCTGGTGGGTCAGCACGCTCATCGCCCCGAGCAGATCCACACCGTCCGGGCGGGAATCCGCCAACGCCCGGCTGGCCACCATGACCACGCCCTGGTCGCGGAGTTGCTCGGCCAGGTCCCGCGCCGGGTCGTCAGGACCGATCCCCCCGGCGTCCACGGCTGCGAAGTCCACTGCGACCCCTCCCTAGCCCGTCGGCGACAGCCTGTCGGCGACCTGGCCCCCGCCTCGCTCGCCCTCGCCTGGCATCTTCGCCCCGAACCCCGCCAGATCCGGTCACGGCACGCCGAGGGGAGCCCCACGCTCGGTGAACCCGGCCGAGGGTCACCCGGCCGAGGGCGTCCCCTGGCTGCGCAGCACGGTCAGCAGATCGCCGGCGGTCTCGGCGAGGGTCGGCTCGATCGGGCCGTCGTCGACCAGACGCGGCGCCGGTGTCAGGTCGTCGAGATCACCCACCAGCCTCATGCCGGCCGCCTGGCGTTCGGCGAGGGCCTGGGCGTCCTGGTCGCTCCACTCCTTGAGCCGAGGCAGCCATTCTTCGGCGAGACCGAGCCTGCGGGCCGGGCCGGCGCCGTGTGACATCCAGGCCTGCAGCAGCCGGCCCCGCAGCCGCTGGCGCTCGCGGGGTTCGACCCGCTCGGTGTCCAGGATCATGTTCATCTGCCGCAGCAGTTCCACCTGCGAGGCGGTCAGCGAGATGTTGCTGTGCATCCGCGCCGGTCCGCCCCCGTCCGCGCCGTCGAGGGCCTCGAGGTCGCAGCCGCGTCCGAACCGCGCCCACAGATCGTCGCCGGGCGCGGGGGAGGCGGGGGCGGTGATCAGGCAGACGTTCTGTACGCCCACGATGCCCGCCCAGCGATCGACCAGGTCCGGAAGGCTGTAGGCGGTCCAGAACTGGCTGGCGCCGGCGCCGCGCAGCCGGGCCACCGACGCCAGGTAGGCGTCCTGGCCGTGGGTGGCGCCGTTCTTGATGTTCTGCTGCCAGACGCTGGTGAGCAGCCGCCCCAGGTCGCGGGCGGTGATCACGATCCGCACCTGGTCGACCGGGCGCTCCAGCGCCTCCAGCAGGTCACCGATCGCCGGCTCGTGGAAGGAGGCCATCGCCTCCGCCGACAGCAGCACCCTGCCGCCGTGGGCGCGCAGTTCGGCCTTGAGCTTGTCCAGGTAACGGACGCCGTTGGCCTTGACCTCCGGGGTCGCCCAGCTCACCTCGGGACCGGCGACGGCGTAGACCGCGGGCTGCTGGTTGAGGCCGCCCTGGGGCAGGTAGTTCGCCCCCGGGTACAGCACCCCCTGCCGTGCCAATCGGTCGCGCACGGCGCGCAGCCGGGCCTGCAGATAGGTGGTCCCGGACTTCGGTGTACCGATGTGCAGGGTCATCGGGCCGTCGGCGCGCTGGCGACCTCCCCGGTTCCGCCAGCTCATGTCACTGACCGCGTTCTGCGAGGCACGACAGAATCCAATCCTTCGGCGGAGAATCCCGCCAGGGTAGCCAAACCGGGGTCGGCCTCAGAGCGTGGGCAGGCACGCCCGGGGCAACTCGAACCAGTGCAGCCGCTCGGGCAGGGCGCGCAGCGCGGGGTGATCGTCGGGCCCGGCCTGGGCCCGGGGTGCGCCGGCCGCTCGCGCGGCCAGCACCGCGGCGGCCGCCAGGTAGTCGCGGTACCCCTCCGCCGCCGGTCGCGCCGCGGTGTCGGCGTCGGTCGCCGGGCGGACCCCGCGATGGGTCATGACGCCGTCCGGGCCGTAGTCGATGTCGGCGAGGGTGGGCATGTCGGGCGGCGGGTCCGAGCGATGGCGCCACAATCCGGTGCCCGGCTCGAAGCGGTAGTCCTCGATCAGTCGCCAGTCCTCGCGCGCCACCCGGTCGACCGCCTCGATCACGAAGTCGGCCACCGGATCGGGCAGGAAGTAATTCAGGTTCACGCGGGTCCAGCCGGGTTTGAGGCCCTCCCACCCGGCGGCGACCGCCTCGGAGTACGCCAGCGAGTCCTCGTCGGAGATCCCCAGCAATCGGTGGCCGTACGGCCCGGCGCAGGAGCAGCCGCCACGCGCCTGCACTCCGTAGAGGTCGTTCAGCAGCGCCACCACCAGGTTGTGATGGATCACCCGGGCGCCGACCGGGCGCACGACGAAGGAGACGATGGCCAGCCGCTCGGCCTGGGCGCGGCCGAGCACCTCGATCGCCGGATTGGCCTGCCAGACGCGCATCGCCCGTTCCAGCAGGCGCTCCTCGTGACGCCGGATGGTCTCGGTGCCCACCGCCGACTTGAGCTGCATCGCCAGCCCGGCCCGGATCGACTCCACGATGGCGGGCGTGCCGCCCTCCTCGCGGTGCTCGGCGTCGGTGAGGTAGGCGTGGCGGGTCGGGGTGACGAAGGCGACCGTGCCGCCGCCCGGGACCACCGGGACGGCGTTGCGCATCAGCGAGCGCCGGATCGCCAGCACCCCGGGGCTTCCCGGGCCCCCGATGAACTTGTGGGGCGAGAGGAACACCGCGTCCTTGGCCAGTTCGGGATCCTCGCCGTCCATGGCGATCTCCACGTACGGTCCGGCCGCGGCGTAGTCCCAGCACGCCAGCGCCCCGTGCCGGTGCAGCAGCCTGGTGATCGCCGCCGTGTCGGTCAGCAGTCCGGTGACGTTGCTCGCCGCCGAGAACGATCCGATGAGCAGCGGCCGGTCGGCGTGGGCCGCCAGGGCCCGGTCGAGGTCGTCGAGGTCGACGTGACCGTTCTCGTCGGGACGGATCGCGATCACGTCGGCCACCGTCTCCCGCCAGGTCAGCTCGTTGGAGTGGTGCTCATAGGGCCCGACGAGGACCACCGGACGCTCCGAGGCCGGGATGTGCTCCGCGAGGTGCCACCGGCGCTGCGCCTCGGCGGGGATCCGCAGGCCGAGGATGCCGATCAGTTTGTCGATCGCGGCGGTCGCGCCGGATCCGCAGAAGACCACCGCGACGTCGTCCCCGGCCCCCAGGCCCCGGCGGATCTCGTCGCGGGCCTGCTCGCGCAGCAGGGTGGTGCGCCGTCCGGTGGCGCTCGCCTCGGTGTGGGTGTTGGCATAGGTCGGCAGCACCTGCTCGCGCAGGAAGTCCTCGATGAACGTCAGGGCGCGGCCGGAGGCGGTGTAGTCGGCGTAGGTGATCCGGCGCGGTCCGTAGGGACCCCCGATCGGGTGGCCCTCCCCGATCACCGAGGTTCCGATCACGGTCACGAGGGCATCGGCGCCGGTCATGCGGCCAGGGTACCCACGGGGGTATCGGGACGCCTGGACGTGGCCACCCGACCTCGACGGCCCCCGGTTCCGACACCGTGTATCGAATCCGTGGACCGCGCCGTCGAAGATGATGAGACCACGACCGTCCGGGTCGTGGAACGTACTCCGGAGGAGATCATGCTTCGCAACGAGAGCCTCGTCGACCGCGCCATCCGCGCCGTGATCGGAGTGATCGCGGCCGTCGTCGCCTTCAGCGTCGGCGCCGGCTCCGGCGTGGGCATCGTTCTACTGCTCGTCGCCGTGATC
>CAYYCE010000098.1:0-8404 GCA_964469635.1 uncultured Kineosporiaceae bacterium | reverse complement strand
GACCCGGGCCGGTCCAGCACCAGCTCCGCGACGTGACGGCTCTCGCCGTGCCGGATCGACCTCAACTGCCCGCTCATCCGACCGAGCGTAGTGAGTGGATCACCGTCGCGGTGAGGTTGCCGTCAGTCGATGTCGATGAGCTTCTCGGTCGGGCCCGCCCGCGTGACCAGCAGCGGCTGCAGCGGTCCGAAGCCCCGCACCTGCCGCCGGCGCTGCGGCACCATGACCAGACCCTCGTGTTTGGCCAGCACCGCGGCGGTGTGCGGATCGGTCACCACGGTCCCCGGTTCGGCGAGCGATGTCAGCCGGCTGGCCAGGTTCACCGTGGGGCCGTACACGTCGCCCAGGCTGCGCAGCACCAGGCCGTGGGCGATGCCGACCCGGACGTCGGGCACGACCTCGTCGATCGCCATCCGCTCCGACAGCGACAGCCCGATCCGAGCCGCCGCCAGGGGTTCGTCGGCGGTGAACAACACCTCGTCGCCCACGGTCTTGATCAATCGTCCGTCGCCGGCGGTGATCACGTCGGAGGCCAGCGCCTCGAACCGCTGCACCAGGACGCCGAGTTCGCGCTGGGTCAGCCGCTGCGACAACCGGGTGTAGGAGACCAGGTCGGCGAACCCGACGGTGAACCGGCCCGAAGCCGCTTCCTGCCCCGGCTCCGGGTGCTCCATCCGGGCCACGGCGGCGGCCAGCTTGCGCCGCCAGGAGTAGACCAGCAGCGCCTCGAGGTCATCGACGATGGCGGACAGGTGCGCCACCGCTCCGGCCGGGCTGGCGTTGGCGCAGTCCGGGTGCGGGCAGTGGCTGAGATGCTCCATCAGCGCCTCGACCTGCCAGCTCACCAGCCGGTCGGTGGTCTGCCCGAGGGCCCGGGCGAACGCGATGGTGGTCTCCTCGTCGAGCAGTTCGTCCCGGACCATCGAGACCGAGCGCTCCAGGGCCCGTCGGTCGGCGTCGGTGAAGGCGACCTCCTCGTCGCCGACCGAGGCGAAGCCCAGGGCCCGCCAGAGCTTGCGTGCCGACATCAGGGAGACGCCGGCGCCCCGGGCCACTTCGCGTCGCCGCCATCGCCGCGGGCCGCCGAGCAGGGCCCGTTCCAGGTCGACCACGGTGCCCGCGGTCCGCGGCGACATGTCGCTCGGGCCCGACCTGTCCAGAGGGTTCGGATCGGCGCTGTTCACGACAGGTCACGACCCCGACGCCGACCCAGGACCCTGGTGGGGTTCCCGTCGTCCCCGTCGTCCCCGTCGTCCTCACGGGCGTCGTAGGCGCCCTCCTCGCGCACGGCGGGTTCCCGGCGACCCGAACGGTCGCGGACGTCATCCGAGAGCCGGTACAGGGCCCGCTGCACCTGCTCGACCCGCGGCACGTCGTCCAACACCAGTTGCCCCGACTCCCCCGCCGATTCGACCACCAGGGTGCCGCACCCCAACACCCGTTCGATCACCGTATGGGAGAACCTCACGTCGTTGAGCCGGGACAGCGGCATGTCGTGCCCGGACCGGTTGAACACCCCCGACCGCAGCACCAGGCGGCGGTCGGTGATCGCGTAGATGGTGTTCCACCAGACCAGGAACGGCCACACCACCCACCGGGCCAGCACCAGCAGCTCCACCACCACGAGGGCCCAGCGCATCGGCGTCTGCATGCCTCCCTCCGGAACCAGGCCCGCGAGCAACGCGGTCGCCGGGGCCGTGACCAACAGCACGATCACCGGCACGATCAGCGCCTTGACATGCGGGCGAAGCAGCAACACCAGGCGTTCACCCGGGCCGAGCAGCTTCGCGGGGAATCCCATGCCGCCAGAATGCACCGTCACCCCCGGCCGGTCACCCCGGAGCGGCCGAGCCGCGCAGGTGGAACACGTCTCCGGCGGCGAACCGTCGCCGATCACCCCCCACGAGCACCACCAGCCGGCCGTCGTCGTCCACCCCGTCGGCCCGGCCGCTGACGCCGGGGCGACCCGCCTGCTGCACCTCGACCTCCCGGCCGATGGTGGAGCAGGCCGCCCGGTAGTCCGCGGCGATCCCCGCCGCCACCGCGTCACCCCCGGCGGCGACGAAACCCCGGTAGCGGACGGCGAGCGCCCGCAGGTAGGCGCGCAGCACGGTGTCCCGGTCGGTGGTGGCCGCGCCGGCCAGTCGCAGCGACGTGGCCGTGGGCACCGGCAGCTCGTCGGCCGTTTGGCTGACGTTGAGCCCGACGCCGATCACGACGGCCGGCCGGGCGGGGTCCGGTACCGCCTCCGCGAGCACCCCACAGACCTTGCGTTCGCCGTCCTCGGTCCCGATGAGGACGTCGTTGGGCCACTTGAGCCGCGCCGCCAGCTCGCAGGCGCCCCGCAGCGCGTCCGTGACCGCCAGCGCGGCGATCAGGCTCAGCCAGCCGAAGGTCCCCGGGGGCGCCCCGTCCGGGCGCAACAGCACGGACACCGCGATCGAGGCTCGCGGCGGCGCCGTCCAGGCGCGCTCCAGCCGGCCGCGGCCGGCGCGCTGGTGATCGGCGATCAACACCAGCCCCGCCTCCTCCCCCGCCCGGGCTCTGGCCGCCAGGTCCGCGTTGGTCGATCCGGTCCCGGCGACCACCTCGACGGCGCGCCACGCGCCGGCCGGCGGCTCGAGCGCACGGCGCAGGGCGGCCTCGCGCAGCGGCGGCCGCTCCAGGTCCAGGTAGGGGCTGGGGCACACGCCGCCGACGTTACGCCGGGTTGCCGACGGGCGGGTGAACGTCGGGTGAGCGGTGTGACATGTGCCGCTGCGTCGCCCCTGGTTCCTCGCCGGGAGCGGAATACGCTGCCGGAATGAGCGCTCAACCGGCCGAGGTGCACATCCACGGTGCCGGCGGCACCGAGGTGCCCGACAACATCAACATCCACACCACCGAGGGCAAGCAGCAGGACCTGCAGCGGCGTCTGGACGCCGCCCTTCACGCCGGGTCGCAGAAGGCTCTCGACAAGCGGCGTGTCCAGGGCAAGATGACCGCTCGGGAGCGGATCGAGGCCCTGCTCGACGAGGGGTCCTTCATCGAGCTCGACCAGCTGGCCCGCCACCGCAGCCGCAACTTCAACCTGCACGAGAACCGCCCCTACGGCGACGGCGTGGTGACCGGGCACGGCACCATCGACGGTCGCCAGGTCGCGGTGTTCAGCCAGGACGCGACGGTCTTCGGCGGCAGCCTCGGCGAGGTCTACGGCGAGAAGATCGTCAAGGTGATGGACCTGGCGATGAAGATCGGCTGCCCGATCATCGGGATCAACGAGGGCGGCGGGGCCCGGATCCAGGAGGGTGTGGTCTCGCTCGGCCTGTACGGCGAGATCTTCCTGCGCAACGTGCATGCCTCCGGGGTGATCCCGCAGATCTCACTGATCATGGGTGCCAACGCCGGCGGGCACGTGTACTCCCCGGCGCTGACCGACTTCACCGTGATGGTCGACCAGACCTCGCACATGTTCATCACCGGACCGGACGTGATCAAGACGGTGACCGGTGAGGAGGTCGGCTTCGAGGAGCTCGGCGGGGCCCGCACCCACAACACCAAGAGCGGCAACGCCCACTACATGGGCGCCGACGAGGACGACGCGCTCGAGTACGTCCGTGCGATGTTGAGCTACCTGCCCAGCAACAACCTCTCCGATCCGCCGACCTTCGCCGACGAGGTCGCCGACGACGAGATCGGTGAGGCCGACCTGGAGCTGGACACCCTGATCCCCGACTCGCCGAACCAGCCCTACGACATGCACAAGGTCATCGAGCACGTGCTGGACGACGGGGAGTTCCTCGAGGTGCAGCCGCTGTTCGCACCCAACGTGCTGATCGGCTTCGGCCGGGTCGAGGGACGTTCGGTGGGCATCGTGGCCAACCAGCCGATGCAGTTCGCGGGCACCCTCGACATCGACGCCTCGGAGAAGGCGGCCCGGTTCGTGCGCACCTGCGACGCCTTCAACATCCCGGTGGTGACCTTCGTCGACGTCCCGGGCTTCCTGCCGGGCACCGACCAGGAGTGGAACGGCATCATTCGCCGCGGCGCGAAGCTGATCTACGCCTACGCCGAGGCGACCGTGCCGAAGGTCACCATCATCACCCGCAAGGCCTACGGCGGCGCCTACGACGTGATGGGCTCCAAGCACCTGGGCGCCGATGTGAACCTCGCCTGGCCGAGCGCACAGATCGCGGTGATGGGTGCGCAGGGTGCGGTGAACATCCTCTACCGCGGCGAGCTGAAGTCGGTGACCGAGGCCGGCGGCGACCTGGACGCCGCCCGCCGGCAGCTGATCACCGAGTACGAGGACACCCTGGCCAACCCCTACATCGCCGCCGAACGGGGGTACGTCGACGCCGTGATCGCGCCGTCCCGCACCCGGGTCGAGGTGGCCCGCTGGCTGCGGGCGCTGCGGAGCAAGCGCGCGGCACTGCCGCCGAAGAAGCACGGGAACATCCCGCTGTGAGCGGCGCGGCAGAACCGGCCCCCGAGCGCGACCGCCCCGTGCTCCGGGTGATCCGGGGCGACGCCACGGAGGAGGAGATCGGCGCGGCGCTGGCGGTGGTGCTCGCGCGGACGGGGGCGAGCACACCACCACCGGACCCGGGATCGCCGTCGTTGTGGGGCAGCGCCCGACACCGCAGCGTGCGGGTCAGCCCGAGCGGCAAGCACGTGGACGCGTCCATGCTGTCGTGGCGCACCTCGTTCTGGCCCCGGTGACCCACGGGGGTGAGGCGCCTCGGCGCCTGGCAGACTGGCGATCGTGAACGATGCACGGCACCACCGGTCCCGGTCCCACCGTCCGGCGGGGCGCCTCGCCCTCGTGCTGGCGACCCTGTCGGCGTTGCTGCCGACGATGGTCCTCCTGGGGGTCGTGGTCGCCGGACCGGCCCAGGCGCACGCCAGCCTCCTCAAGGAGGTTCCGACCGACGGATCACGACTGTCGTCGCCGCCCCCGGAGGTCTCGGTCACCTTCACCGACGACATCCTGGTGGGCACGGGCCAGATGCAGGTGCTCGGTCCCGACGGCGCCCAACTGCCGATCGAGCCGGTGACCGACGGCGCGACGCTGTCGACCCCATTCCCCGGATCGGTCGGCCCGGGGGCGTACACGGTGATCTGGCGGGTCACCAGCGCGGACGGCCATCCGATCTCGGGCAGCTACACCTTCACCGTCCAGACCTCGGCCACCGTCCAGACCGCGGCGCCGACGGCGTCGGTGGGCGACTCGCCGTCCGCGTCACCCGCCGCCCCCTCCCCGGCGGCGACCACGAGCCTCTCACCGGATCTCGCCTCGGTGTCCTCCGGCACGGGAACGGGCACCAAGATCCTCATCGCGGCTGCGGCCGCGATCGCCGCGGGGGCCGGCATCGCCGGGCTGTGGACCCGCGGCCGGCGCGCCGGGTCCTGAGGCGACGGTCCCGAGGCCCACGGCCGGCGGGGAACCTGTGGCCGGGTGGGTGGGTCTCGACGTTCGGCGCGACCGGGCTGGGCGTCACGTGCTCGACCCTGCACGACGCCCCGGAGCCGATGGGTCGGCCGCACCGTCGCTGACGGTGCGGCCGTTCTATCGCACCTCGACATAGCCGCGGGTACAGTCGGGCCATGGCCATGCCAGCCTCCCAGGTGCAGGTCCTGGTCACTCTCGCCGGCAGCGAGGCCCACGGCTACGGGATCATGCAGGCGATCCGTTCGACCGGCGACCAGATGGGCCCGGCCACGCTCTACACCTCGATCGCCCGACTGCTCGATCTGGGGCTGATCGAGGAACTGGACGAACGTCCCGAGGGCGCGAGCGGTGACGCCCGCCGCCGCTACTTCCGCATCACGACCACGGGCCGGGCCGCCCTGGTGGTCGAGCTCGACCGGTTGCACACCGTGCTCGAGCGCGCGGCCAACGCGGGCATCGACCGGCGTGCCTGGCGCCCAAGCGGGCCGACGCGCGAGTCCGCCTAGCCGATTCGGGCAAGCACCTCTCGTGAGTCGGGCCGGGGTCACCCCCCGAGACGGGGGCGAACCCCGCCCGACCCCCCCCCGCCCTGGTCGGCCGGGGCCGACACACCGGTCACGCGGGCCCCCCCCACACCGAGAGCCCGGCGCCCAGCCCCGGATCCACCGGCTCCTTCGGCGCCGAAACGGGGCACCGGTTCGGGGGCTCGGGGCGGCTCGGGCTGGCTCGGGCTGGCTCGGGCTGGCTCGGGGCGGGTCTGCCCGCGACCGGTTCAGCCCGCCACCGATCAGCCGGGGTAGGCGACCCCGGTCGCGGCGTGGCAGCGATACCCGTGCGGGTTCTTGTGCAGGTACTGCTGGTGGTACGGCTCGGCCACGTAGAACTCCCCCGCCTCGGCAGCCGGCCGCAACTCGGTGGTGATCGGGTCCAGACCCTCGGCGTCCAGCGCCTTGGAGTAGGTGTCCTTCGTGGCCCGCGCCGCGGCCTCCTGACCCGGCGTCGTCCAGAAGATCGCCGACCGGTACTGGCTGCCGAGGTCGTTGCCCTGCCGGTCGCCCTGGGTGGGGTCGTGGTGCGTCCAGAACAGCTTCAGCAGTTCCTCGGGCGTGGTCGCCGCGGGGTCGTAGGCGACCATCACGGTCTCGGTGTGCCCGGTGCGCGAGGTGCAGGTCTCCTCATAGGTGGGATGGGGGGTGAGGCCACCCATGTAGCCGACGGCGGTGCCGACGACGCCGGGCCGGCTCCAGAACAGCTCCTCGGCCCCCCAGAAACACCCCATCGCGAGGTAGATGACCTCGGTGCCCCCGGGCCACGGACCGCTCAGCGGGGCATCCAGGACGGCATGCCGTGCGGGCAGCGGGTAAGGCCGCTGCGAGCGGCCCGGCAGAGCGTTCTCGGCGGTGACCGATTGGTGCGCGAACCTGCTGAACAGACCCATGATGGTCTCCTTGGTCTCGTGATCCGTCGAGGTCAACACCGCGGGGGCCGCGGCACGTTCCCGCTAGGGTCGGCGGCGTGACAGCAGTGATGTTCATGCCCTCCTTCTTCGTCAGGCAACGCTTCACGATGATGATCAACCGTTACGAGGTCCTTACGGCCAACCCCGACGGCAGCATGGGACCGCTGCTGGCGTTCGCCGAGCAGAAGCGCTTCGCCTTCAAGGAACAGGTGACCTTCTTCACCGACGACACGAAGTCCCGGCCGGTCTTCGGGTTCAAGGCCCGGCAGGTCATCGACCTCAACGCGGGCTACGACGTCACCGACGAGGCAGGGCGGCCGATCGGGTTCTTCCGCAAGGACTTCGGAGCCAGCCTGCTGCGCTCGACCTTCCACATCGAGGGGCCCGGCTTCACCGGGACCGGCCAGGAGCGCACCATGCTGGTCGCGATCCTGCGGCGGTTCACCGACCTCGACTTCCTGCCCGTGCACTTCGACTACACCGCCTCGGACGGCGCTCCGCTGATCAGCGTCGAGCGACAGTTCTCGCTGCGCGACAAGTACACGGTCACGGTCCCGGACCGGCGGGTGGACTTCCGGCTGGCGGCCGCCGTGGCCGTCGCCATGGACGCCCTGATGTCGCGGTAGGTGAGAGATGCAGCTGATCCCCCACGGCTCGTGGCCCTCCCCCGTCTCGCCCGCGATGGCCGTCGCCTCGGCCGCACGGCTGAGCGACGTCCGCGGCGAGGGCGGCGTCACCTGGTGGTCGGTCTCCCGCCCCGAGGAGGGCGGCCGGATCCAGATCGTGCGCCGCGAGGCGGACGGGACGACGTCCGACCTGCTCGGGCCGGGCCTCAACGCCCGAACCCGCGTGCACGAGTACGGCGGTGGCGCCTGGTGGGTGGATGCCGGCCGGGTGTTCTTCGCGAACTTCGCCGACCAGCGGCTGTACCGGCTGGACCCGGGCGGCGATCCGGTCGCGATCAGCGAGGAGCCCCCGGCGCCGGCCTCGCTGCGGTACGCCGACGGCTGCCTGACCCCCGACGGCGAGATCGTGGTGTGCGTCAGGGAACGGCACGGGAGCGGCGCCGACGGCACGCCGCCGGTGGTCCACAACGAGCTCGTGGCGCTGCCCGCGGCCGGCGGGGCGGCTCGGGTCCTGGCCTGCGGCCACGACTTCTACGCCGCGCCGAGGCTCGACCCGTCCGGGACCCGGCTGGCGTGGCTGACCTGGGACCACCCCGACATGCCCTGGGACGCCACGACCCTGTGGCTGGCCGACGTCGTCCGCGAGAACGCCGACCTGACCCTGCAGGACATCCGGTGCGTCGCCGGAGGCGGCGAGGAGTCACTCACCCAGCCGGAGTGGTCGCCCGCCGGTGAGCTGTACCTGGTCTCCGACCGCAGCGGCTGGTGGAACCTCTATCGGGTCGTCCCCGACGGGTTGGCGGCGGTACACCCGGTGGCGGCCGAGGTCGGTCTGCCGGCGTGGATCTTCGGCCGCGACCGCTACACGCTCGGCCACGACGGCACGAT
>CAYYCE010000097.1:0-8442 GCA_964469635.1 uncultured Kineosporiaceae bacterium | reverse complement strand
CTGCCCGGCCTGGTCATCGACCGCTATGGAGACGATTTCGTCCTGCAGATCTTCTCGGCCGGCATGGAACGATGCAGGGACCGGATCGTGGAAGCTCTCACCTCACTGTTCCGCGTGAGGACGATCGTGGAGCGCAATGATGTGGATACGCGGAGGCTCGAGGAGCTGCCCTCGCAGAAAGGGGTGCTCGTCGGAGACCTCACCGGTCCGGTCGAGATTCGCGAAAACGGGATCCGCTACCGGATCGATCTCCTGGAAGGCCAGAAGACCGGTTTCTTTCTGGACCAGAAGCTCAACCGTCGGGCCGCCGGGCTGCTGTGCCGGAACCGGCGGGTTCTCGACTGCTACTGCAACGCGGGTGGATTCGGACTGAATGCGGCCCGCAGTGGTGCGGCCTCGATCGTCGGGGTGGATGCTTCGGGCCCGGCTCTGGAGGCGGCGCGCCGCAACGCAGCCCTCAACGATGCTGAGATTCAGTTCGAGCAGTCGGAAGTCTTTCGTTATCTGTCGCGAGTCGTCGAGGAGGGCCGGCGCTTCGACGCGGTGATCCTGGACCCGCCGTCCTTTGCGCCGCGCAAGAAAGACGTCTCCAAGGCCCGCAAAGCCTATCAGAAGCTCAACGAGCTCGGCCTGCAGGTCCTGGAGCCGGAGGGGCTCCTGGTGACCGCTTCCTGCTCCTTTCACCTGCGCGAGGATGTCTTCTACCAGATCGTTCGCCAGTCCGCTGAACGGTGCGGCCGACGGCTGCAGCTCATCGAGCGCCGCCAGCAGGCTCCGGACCATCCCGTTCATCCGTCGATGCCGGAGACGGCTTACCTCAAACTGGGCGTCTTTCGAGTGCTCTGAGAGACGGCGGGCGCCCCGGAGCTAACGTGGGGAGCCCAACGGTCGGATGCGGCCGCCCTCGAGCGTTGCCATGAGGACGGGCCGGGTGTTCTGTCCGGTCTTGTCCCAGTTGATGGTGCCGGCGGCTCCCTGCCAGGGAGAGAGTGCCCGTAGCGCGTCTCCCAGCAAGGCTCGGTTCGGGCCGGAGGACCGAAGCGCCGCGGCGAGCAGGTAGAGTGCATCGTAGGTCTGAGCCGCGGCGAAATCAGCGTCATGTCCCCAGGCCTCGTGGAATCGACGCGCGAAGGCCTCGACTCCCTCCAGGTCCGCCGGAAAGGGAAAGCGCAGGGGGCCGGCCTCACCTTCCAGGCTCCTGCGGAAGCCGCTGCGGGCCATGGCGGAAGATCCGAAAACGGGTCCGTCGAAGAAGGTGCGGATTCTGTTGACGAGTCGGGCGGAGACGGAGGGAGCGGCAATGACGACGACGGCGACGGCCCGGCTTCCCGAGACGAGATCCGTCGAGACGGCCTCCAGATCGGATCCCTCGGCCGGGTCCACCTCCACGTGGCGGGCCGGCGCCAGACCGCGGCCGGCGAGGTCTGCACTGAGCTCCGATGTCAGGGCCCGGGAGTCGTGATCGGTCGCGGAAATCAGGACGAAGGGCCGGCGGGCCGTCTCCTCGACGAGACGGTCCACCAGTGCCGCGGCCTCCTGCTGTCCGCCGGGCAGGCAGGAGAAGACGAGCACGCAATCCCCGTCGACGTCGGCGACCTGCGGGACCTCGAGTTGTCCGAAGCCGGCCTCGGGCTGACTGAGAGGTGGCTGGACTTCCCAGGTGAGCAGGTCGGCGGATCGTGCGTGGCCGATGACGCCTCGGTCGTTGACGGGCCCATGGTTGGCGCGGGCGGTGATGAGCATGTGCCAGCCGTCACCGTCGGGGGCCGGGAAGACCCAGGGATCTCGCCAGTGTTCGTCGGGCCAGCCGTCGCCCAGTTTCTCGTACCAGCGGGCGTCGGCCACAGCGACGGGCTCCTGGCCGTGGCGGTGCCAGGTGATGAGGTCGGTGGAGAGGGCCAGGCCGACCTGTTGCAGCTCGACGCCGTTTCGCCGGGTGAGGCCGGTGTAGTAGAGGTACCACCGGTCGTCCGGTCCGTGGACGATGCTGCCGGTCCAGGTCGCGGTGTCGTCGAAGGTGCCGAACTCGCCGTGGACGAGTGCGTCGGGTAGCTCTGTCCATGCGACGTGATCGGTGGAGACGGCGTGCCCGATCGAGGCTCTGTAGTGCCGGCGAGCCGGGTCGTGCAGCGCTCGTGAAGCCTTGAGGTAGAAGAGGTGATGGCGGTGTCCGGCGCGTCCGGACGCCACGTCGTCGACGAGCCAGAAGTCCCAGGCCCAGCTGTCGGCGAGGCGAAGCACCGGCACCGCCTTTCACCTGTTGTCGCTTGCCGGGAGGATGGGCCACCGGCTCGTGTGGATGAGCATCACCGGGCTTGGCCCTGGGCGTCAATGCTCGCGCGCCTGTCCGCGGTCACGACCCGCGATGAGCTGGGCCCGGGGCTCCGAGACCCCACGGCGCCACGGATACTGACAGGCGTGGATCCATTGTTCGCCCGCCCGGACACGGCCCCGGTGCGTCTCTCCGGCCGGCCTCGGCCCACGGTGTGGGACGACGACGAGCCCGATCCACAGCCGGCCCAGGTCGATTCCGACCGACTGGAACGCGACCTCCGTTGGGGCCGGCGACCCGGCCAGCACCTCGCCCTGGAGCTGTCCGTCGGGCTGCCCGACACCCTCCCGTTGACCGGACGCGGACACGACTTGGACAGTCACCTGTTCGCCGTCGTCGATCGGCTCGGGCCGGTGCGCTTCGACGCCGCGTTCGCCTCGAAGCGACATGAGGAGCGGTCATGGATCCGGATCGGGCCCGCCCGGCCCGAACCGCGAACGCCAGGCCCGCCGCAGGTCCGGACGAGGACCACTGCGTCCTCGGCGAGCATCGACTGGAAGCAGCAGGTGCACGACGCGGTGCTCGCGGCCACCCCCGCGCCGGCCCCACCCGGCCCGGTCGCGGTGCAGGTGCGGCTGACCTCGTCCCGGTGGCGGAACTGGGCGGCGTTGTGGCGGCCGGTGACCGATTCCCTGGGCCCGGTCCTCGGCCTCCTCGACCCGGACACCCCCTACCGCGCGGACGACGGGCGGATCACCGACCTGGCGGTGCACCGCCGGATCAGCGACACCCTCGGCCATCGGGTGGACGTCGAGATCTGGTGGCAGCCGCTCCCGGCCGGGGGTCGGCCGCCGATCACCTGGCCGGATCAGCCGGGCCGCCGCCCGTAGTGGCTCAGCCTCTGCACGACGGACAGATAGGAGTCCGCCCGCCCCCCGGGCGCCGGGTCCGCCGCGACCGCCCGACGGCCGACGACGGTCTCCGGGCGAGACTGGAGCATCAGGAACCGATGGCCGCCCACGGCGTCGCGCACCAGCGCCCACTCGATGTCCTGCGGTGCGCCGTAGTGTCTCTCGACCCGGATCGCGAGCTCGCCGAGCTCGCGCAGCAGTTCGTCGTCCAGACAGGCCACGTCCACGAGGGCGGCCGGCACCTCGACCGTCTCGGTCCCCGTCCCGGTCCCGGCGGGCACCGAACGCCGGGCCTTGTGGGTGATGGTCCTGCGGGTCACGCCCAGCCCGACCTTGCTGAGCCAGAACTCGTCCGGAGTCACCTCGCCCGAGACCACCGCCTCCCCCAGACCCCAGCTCGCGTTGACGGCCATCACCGAGGGGTCGCCGGTGGTCGGGCTGACCGTGAAGACCACACCGGCCACCTCGGCGTCCGCCATCTCCTGGACCCCGACGGCCATCTGCAGCGACTCCTGCCGGCCCGCCGGGTCCAGGGCCGCCCGATAGCTGACGGCTCGCGGGGTGAACAGACCGGCCCAGCACCGCCGGACCCGGTCCAGCACCGCATCGGCTCCCCGGATCCACAGGTAGGTCTCCTGCTGCCCGGCGAAACTCGCCCGGGTCCCGTCCTCGGCGATCGATGAGGACCGGACGGCGACCGGCACGTCGTCCCGGCCGGTGCGCCGACACAGTTCGGTGTAGGCGGCGCGGACCTCGGACTCGAGCCCGGGCGGTAGAGCGGCCCGCCGCAACGTCCGACCGACGGCGTCGTGCGCGGCCTGCATCCCCACCCGGTCGTCCACGCCGGCGGCTCGGGTCGCCTCGCGCACCCGCCGGCTCAGGCCGTCATGGGCGAGCGTCCTCCGCCAGGCCCCCGCCGTGATGCAGAACCCCTGGGGCACGGCGGCTCCCGCGACGAGCAGCTCCCCCAGGCTGGCGCACTTGCCACCGGCCGAGGCCCGGTCGGCCAGGCGCAGGTCCTCGAACCAGACGACGTCGCGGTCAGTCGTGGCCGCCATCGAGGATCGTCACCACCCCGGTGCTCCCGTCCACCCGGACCCACTGCCCGGTGCGGATCGCGCTGGTCGCGTTGCCGGTCCCCACGACCGCCGGTAGCCCGTACTCGCGGGAGACGATCGCCGCGTGGCACATGATGCCGCCGATGTCGCTGACCGCCGCCCTCATCCGGGCGAACAGCGGCGTCCAGCTGGGGCTGGTGGTGGGCGCGATGAGGATCTCGCCCTCCTGCAGGTCGTCCAGTTCGTCCGGCGACCTCACCACCCGGGCGGGTCCCTCCGCGACCCCGGGTGAGCCCGCGAACCCCTCGAGCCGGTTCACGGGTCCCCCGCCCGCGGCGAGCCATCCCTGGATCCGCTCCTCGGTGATCCCCCACAACATGATCGTCATCGGCTCCACAACCACCTCGGACGCCGGGCCGAGCGCCGGTGGCGGGGTCCAACGCCGGAGCACGTCGAGGATCCGGCGGCGTTCGGCGACGATGCCGGGCCAGTGGCCGGGGCCGATCCCCTCACCGCCGCTGGACCACGCCAGCTGCAGATCGGCGATCGCCTCGGCGATCTCGGTGCGCCGCAGGAAGAACACGTCATCGGTCTGCTCGACGAACCCGAACCGCACGAACAGTGAACCGAAGCCGCGCATGGTGCGCCAGAACTCGGTCATGTACCAGTGCTCGACGTAGAAATTGTGGTTCTCCACGTAGGGGAACACCAGCCGCGACAGACCGAGGGCGTCGTCGAACGCCCCACGCAGCGGACCCTCCGGAATGAGCGCCCGGTACTGGGCGGTCGCCGTGTCGCGCTCGGCCTCGATCCGCTGCCGCGGCCGCTCCAGCGTCTCGCCGGCCCCGAGCCGGCGGATATACTCCCCCACCATGCCCAGCGGCAGCGTGGGATCGTCCGACCAGCTCCGGTGGTGGTGGTAGAAGCCGTTGCCGTAGGAGAAGTGGAACCACGGCTCGGAGGAGATCTGCCACTCACGCAACCAGGCCCGGCCCTCGGCAGAGCCGGTGAGGCTACCCTTCAGCGAATCGAAATCCTTTTCGGTGGAGACGATTTCGGAGATGCCGAGTTCGATCGCCTTGCGTGCCAGACGCTTCAGCTCGTCATCCGGCCGGAAGAGCAGGACGTCGATGCCGCCGACCATGGCGGCGACCGTTCCGTCCGCGATCTCGGGGAAGTGGCCCCTGACCACGGTGAGGAAGTTCAGGTAGGCCGCATAGCCCATGTTGAGCATCTCGCTGTGCAGGTTCCACACGGCGTCCAGCGAGGCGAGCACCGCCTGGTAGGCGGCCAGCAGGTCGTGGGCCTCGGTCAGACCGCGCCCCGCCGTGACGTGCTCGATCGGCTCGTACTCCCCCAGGGCGGGGAGGGTGATCGCCTTCAGCGCCTCGATCTGGCCGATCACCTTGGTCTTCCATGCCTCGTAGAGGGCGGACCAGTTGCGGTAGTAGTGCCCGACACGGACGGCGAACTCCTCGGTGCGCCGCTCGATCTCCTCGGGATCGGCGACGGACAGCGAGTGGATGTAGACGTAGCCGTTGAGACACCGGGCGTCCAGCCCGAGCGCGGGCGGCAGCGCGAACACCCGGGCGTTCATGGCGCCGGTACTCATGTAGGCCGAGTCGGCCGTGACGAGGTCGAACGGCGGCATCGGCTCCGGGAAGTGCATCGCGTCGTGGAACCAGGTCTTCGCGCTGTCCACCGCACGCCGCCAGGGCTGGAACAGGCTGTAGTAGGGGTACAGATCGCGCCAGTCCTCGGCCCCGGGCGGCGTCCCGATCTCGTACGGGTCGGGGAAGCGCCCCGCGCCCGCCGGCGAGCCCGTGCCGCGGGCGTCCCGGCCCTCGGGCACTGGTGTGCTCACGGCCGCTCCTTCGAGATCGGGCGGGCGGTCACGTCCGGTCGCCCGGCGACCGGACGTGCGGGCCCGCATGACGACTCTCTCATCCACGCACTCGCGGCGGGCTCCCCGAACCCTCGACGTCACCGGGGCGGACCTGCGAACCCCGCATGTCGGGGCCCCGGTCCCGAACCCGGCGATGCTCCGCGATCGGCACCCCCTTGACAAATAGATTAGCCGCCACTAATCATTAGTGGTGGCTAATGCAGAGGCAGTCCTCGACGCCCTGGGCGAGCCCTCGAGACGGCGGCTGCTCGAGGTGCTGCGGGGGGGCGAACGCTCGGTGCGCGAGCTGACCGCCGCCGTTCCGGTCTCGCAATCGGCCGTCTCGCAACACCTGCGTGTGCTCCGCGAGGCGAATCTGGTCTCCGCGCGCGCCGAAGGCACCCGCCGGCTCTACCGGATCGACCTCGACGGCGTGAGAGACCTGCGCGCCTACGTCGACCGGTTCTGGGACGACGTGCTCGCCGCATTCGTCGACTACGCCGAATCCGAGAACCCCCGTACCGACCCCACACCCGGAGGCCCCTCGTGACCCCGTCCACCACGACCCCGTCCACCACGACCCCACCCACCGCTGCGTCGTCCCCGGCGCCCCCGCCGCCCGTGCTGCGCGCCGCCCATGTGCGCCGCGACGTCGCCGAGACGTTCAGGCTGTTCACCGAGCAGATCGGCGCCTGGTGGCCGCTGGGCAGGCACGGCATGTTCGGCGGGCGCGCGGCCGGCGTCTCACTCGTCGACGGCCGGCTGGTCGAGCGGTCGGAGACGGGCGAGACCACGGTGTGGGCGGAGGTGGTCGACTGGCAGCCGCCCGCCCGACTCGCCCTCGCCTGGCACCCGGGCCGTGACGCCTCGGCCGCCGGACGTGTCGAGATCAACTTCACCCCCGTCGACGACGGCACCCGCGTCGAGCTCATCCACCACGGCTGGGAGGCCTTCGGCGATCTCGCCGAGCGGATGCACCGCAACTACAGCCGCCCGAACGCCTGGGGCTTCGTGCTCGACCACTTCGCCGACGCCACCGAGGCAGCCCGGGAGCGGGAGGTCTCCACCGGATTGGAGGTGCTCTCGGCCGCCTACGACGCCTTCTTCGCCGAGGCGCTGGCCGGAGGCTTCGGCGAACCGGAGCCCGGGGAGTGGACCGCCGAGCAGGTCGTCGCCCACATCGCCGTCAACGACGACAGCCTGGCCGCCGTCTGCCGCACCCTGATCGATCAGGGCAGCCCGCGGTTGGACAACGCCCTGCCCAACGATCGCGCCGTGTTGGCCGCCACGATCGCATCGGTCGGGGACCTCGAGGCGATGGTGGCCCTGGGCCGCGAGCGGTCACAGACCCTGATGTTGCTGCTCACCCGACTGGACGCAGACCAGTTGGCCACCGAGGTGCCGTCTCACCTGATCGACGGCGACCGGGTGGTGCTCGACCGTCCGCTCCCCTGGGCCTCGCTGGCGATCCAGACCCAGGCCGACTTCCATCTGCCGCTGCACACCCGCCAACTCGCCGGGCTGCGATCCTGAGCCCCGCCCGGATCCGCTGCAACGGCACGTCCCGCGGGGGCGAGGCTCGAGCTAGACGCCACGGCCATCGCCCGGTGCCGGGCGCCCCCGGTCGGCACCGACGGGGAACGGCCGGGCGAGGTTCTCCCGGCGGGAGGCGCCGGCCTCGACCGGGGAGATCCACTCGCCCTCCGGGGCCGGGTCGATGATCCCGTCCTCGAGCCAGGTGTACCGGTCGCCCATGACCTGCAGGGCCAGGCGATGATCGGCGGAGTCGGTGTTCTCCCACAGCGCCTCGAAGAGGGCGTCCACGCGCAGCCGGGCCTGGCGGCAGAAGGCGTCGGCGAGCTGGAACGCCTCGCGGCCCCGATCCTCGTCCCGGGCCCGGATCCCCTCGGCCCGCAGCACCGCCGCCGACATGGCGAACAGCTCCGCTCCGATGTCCACGATGCGGCCGAGGAAGGCCTGGCGATACTCGAGGCGGCCCTGCCAGCGGGCCATGCCGTAGAAGGTCGACCGGGCGACCCTGCGGCTGGCGCGCTCGGCGTACCTCAGATGACGCGCCAGCGGACCGAACTCGGCGAACGAGGTGGGTACGTCTCCCGCGCCGGCGACCAGCTGCGGCAGCCAGCGCCCGTAGAACCCGCCGGCCCGGGCGGCGGCCCTGGCCTTGCCCCTGGTGTCCACCGACGGGTCGATGATGTCACCGGCCACCGACAGGTGGGCGTCGACGGCCTCGCGGGCGATCAGCAGGTGCATGATCTCGGTGGAGCCCGCGAAGATCCGGTTGATCCGCAGGTCACG
>CAYYCE010000096.1:0-8442 GCA_964469635.1 uncultured Kineosporiaceae bacterium | reverse complement strand
TACGTTGCAGGGCAGTCTGTGTCGTCATGCCGCACCTCCCTTCTCGTCGCTCCCACCGTCGTCCTCGGTTCGGACGGCGAGGCGGAAACCGCTGCCGCCCCGGGCCTTCGCCTGGTACATCATCTGGTCGGCCAACCGCAGCAGGCTCTCGGGTGTGTCCGTTCCGGTCGGGGCTACCGCGCCGATGCTCACCGAGATGTGGGCGAGGTCGGCGTCGCCGATCGGGATCGGATCCTCCATCGCGGCCAACTGGCGCCGCGCGGCCGACTCGACGTCGGCCCGGTTCACGACGTTGCGCAGAATCACGACGAACTCGTCGCCGGAGACCCGGGCGACGATGTCGTACTCGCGGGCCACCCGCCGAAGCCGACGCGCCACCTCGACCAGCACCCGGTCACCGGCATCGTGTCCATGCGTGTCGTTGACGGTCTTGAACCCGTCGAGGTCCAGGAACATCAGCGCGAAGTGCCGGTCGAGCGTCCGGCGGCTGACCAGGATCTCCTGCAGCAGCTCCACCATGCGTCGGCGGTTGACCAGCCCGGTCAACGGGTCGTGGTGCGCCTGATAGGTGATCTTCTCCTCCCAGGCCCGTCGATCGGTGATGTCCTCGGCCGTGCCGACGAAGCCGGCGGCACGGGCCGGGGTGGTGGTGGGGGCCAGCC
The DNA here is from genome assembly GCA_964469635.1 of uncultured Kineosporiaceae bacterium. Taxonomy (GTDB): domain Bacteria; phylum Actinomycetota; class Actinomycetes; order Actinomycetales; family Kineosporiaceae; genus JADJPO01. The sequence goes on along the minus strand of CAYYCE010000096.1, from coordinate 7,780 downwards.
GCAGGTACAGCCACCGCGGCGTGTCCTCCGCGCCGATCATGCGGATGCTGAGCTCGCGGGGAGTCCCTGCGAGCACCGCCTCGGCCGCGGTGAACAGGTTGGGCAGGTCCTCGGAGTCCACGGCGTTCATCCACTCGGTCCCCAGCAGCTGATAGCGGCTGAGCTGGGTGAGCTCGATGAACCGATCGTTCACGTAGCCGAGCCGCAGGCCGGCCTCGGAGACGAAGATCCCGATCGGGGCCGCCTCGGCGAGCGCCCGGAACCGGTGCTCGGCCTCCCGCAGCGCCGCCGCCTGGTCGGCTGCGGCGTCCGTGAGGGGGTGCAGGGTGATCAGCCAGCCCTCAGGCTCCTCGGGTCGGGGACTTGGCAGGTGCTGCGCCTCGATCTGGACCCTGACGTCCACGTCGTCGAGTCGCCGGACGCCGCCTTCCCGCTGACCACCCCAGCCGCGGATCAGCTCGGCGACCATCCGGCCCCAGCAGCCGGCGTCTTCCGGGTCGCAGGCCAGACCGGCCAGGTCGGAGAGGGTCTGTCCCACCAGCTCCCCGAGGGCCAGGCCCAGCAGCTCGCAGATCGAACCGTTGGCCCACACCACCCGGGGACCGCTGTCGCCCTCGGCCAGGGCCATCGAGGCCGGACCCGCCTCGGCGGCCGCCTGCCATGATCGGATCGTCACCCCGTCATGGGTACGGCCGGTCGTCGAACGGCGCCTGGGTCCGGGCGTGCCGCCATCCGCCCGCCGCTCCTGCGCGGGCTCGGTCGGGACTTCGCGCAGGTCCGGTTGACGCGGCAGGGCGGTCCGCGTCTCGCTCGACAGATCACCAACCACATGCTCCCATCGGGCGATCCACGCACAACCTGTAGACCCCCACCGGGGAACGGCCCCGGCCCCGGCCGACTCAGGCGGCGCCGGCCCCCTCGCTCCGAGCGAGCAGCGAGGGCGGCGGGAGGAACCGGTCTCCGTAGCGTCCGGCCAGCTCCCGGGCCCGGGCGACGAACCCGGCCACACCGCCCGGGTACCCCTCGATGTACTGCAACACGCCTCCGGTCCACGGCGGGAAGCCGATCCCGAGGATCGAACCCACGTTGGCCTCGGGCACCGACCGCAGCACGCCCTCCTCCAGACAGCGGAGGGAGTCGATGGCCTCGGCGAACAGCATCCGTTCCTGGACGTCCGCGAACGGCACGGATCCGGCGGGCTCCTCACCGGCCAGCGCCGGGCTCAGCGGCGGGAAGTGCTCCATCAGCCCGGGCCACAGCCCCAGCCGGGCGCCGTCCTCGGCGTAGTCGTAGAACCCGGCCCGACCCGCGCGACCCGGCCGGCCGAACCCTCCGACGAGGGTGTCGATCACCGTGTGTGAGGCCAACACCGGGAAGTCGGCCCCCGCGGCGGCCGCCGCCGCCGCGAAGTTCGCCCGGATGTGCTGGGTCAGCGTCAGGCTCACCTCGTCGGTCAGGGCGAGTGGTCCGGTGGGGTACCCGGCCTGCAGGGCCGCCTGCTCGATCGTCTGCGGGTGGACGCCCTCGACGAGCATGCCGACCGCCTCGTCCATGAACTGACCGATCACCCGGCTGGTGAAGAACCCCCGGGAGTCGTTGACCACGATCGGCGTCTTGCGGATCAGCTGGACGACGTCGAAGGCGCGCGCCAGGGCGGCGTCCCCGGTCTGCTCCCCGACGACGATCTCGACGAGCGGCATCCTGTCGACCGGTGAGAAGAAGTGCAGCCCGATGAAGTCGGCCGGCCGCGACACCCCGGAGGCCAACGAGGTGACCGGCAGGGTCGAGGTGTTGGAGGCGAACAGCGCGTCTGGGCTCACCACGGCCTCGACCTCTCCGAAGACCCGCCGCTTGAGCTCGGGGTCCTCGAACACCGCCTCCACGACGAGGTCACATCCGGCCAGGTCGGACGCCTCGGCCGTCGGGGTGATCCGAGCGAGCAGCGCCTCGCCCCTCGCGGCGTCCATGCGGCCCCGCGCGACCGCCTTGGCAACCAGCTTCTCGCTGTGCCCCCTGCCCCTGGCGGCAGCCTCGGCGGTGACGTCCCTCAGGACCACGTCGAGGCCTGCGGCGGCGAAGGAGTGGGCGATGCCGGCGCCCATCATCCCGGCGCCCAGGACGGCGACGCGCCGCGGCCGCCAGCGCTCGAAGCCCGCCGGCCGCGCCGCCCCCTTGCCGATCGTCTGCATGTCGACGAAGAAGACCTTCATCATGTTCTTGGCCACCGGGGAGAGCACCAGCGAGATGAAGTACTGGGTCTCGATCCTCAGGGCCGTGTCGAAGTCGACCTGGGCGCCCTCGACGGCCGCCGCCATGGTCGCCTTGGGGGCGGGCATCGGCGCGCCCTTGAGCCGGGCCCGCAGGGTGGCCGGGTAGGCGGGCAGGTTGGCCGCCAGCGACGGGGAGGACGGCGTGCCGCCGGGGATCCGATGGCCCTTGACGTCCCAAGGCTGGACGGCGTCCGGATGGGCCTGGATCCAGGTCCGGGCCGCGGCGGCCAACGACTCCGGGGCGTCCACGATCTCGTCGATCAGACCGATCTCCGCCGCCGCACCCACCCGCAGCTGCCTGCCCTCGAGCAGCACCTTCAACAGGGCGTCGGTGACGCCGAGCATCCGGACGGTGCGGGCGAGGCCGCCGGCACCGGTGATCAGTCCGAGGGTGACCTCGGGCAGGCCGAACCGGGACCTCGGGTCGTCGACGGCGATCCGGTGGTGGCAGGCCAGGGCGATCTCCAGGCCGCCGCCGAGCGCTGAGCCGTTCAGCGCGGCGACCACCGGGCGGCCGCAGGTCTCGAGCCGGCGGAGCTGGGACCTGATCGCCACGAGCTGGTCGACCAGCTCCTCGATGCGGTCCCGGGTCACCGCAAGCATCGTCGGGACGTCGCCGCCGGCGAAGAAGGACCGCTTGGCGCTCGTCAGGATCACGCCCCGGACCTCGCTCGCGGCGATCTCGGCCTCGAGCCGGTCCACGGCCGCCGCCATGCCGGCGACGTAGGCCTGGTTCATGGTGTTCGCGGCCGAGTCCGGGTCGTCGAAGGTCAGCGTCACCACGCCGTCGTCGTCCCGGGTGTACCGGACGGCGGTCGCCACATCGTCCGGGCCGGCGGCCGTGGACTCGCTCATGTCAGATCCTTCCTGGACAGTCATGACTGTCCGCCACCGATGTCACCGAGCTTGTGCCGAGTTGTGCCCGTCCCCGACGGGCACAACGTCACGCTGTGCCCGCCAGACGGGTGCAACGTCACGCTGTGCCCGTTGGGGATGGGTCCGTTGGGGATGGGTCCGTTGGGGATGGGTCCGTCGGGGATGGGTCCGAGGGGGATGGGGATCTCACGGGCGTTCCACGATCGTGGCGACGCCCATCCCGCCGCCGATGCACAGGGTGACCAACCCCCGGCGCAGCTGGCGCCGCTCGAGCTCGTCCACCATGGTCCCCAGGATCATCGCGCCGGTGGCCCCGAGCGGATGGCCCATGGCGATCGCCCCGCCGTTGACGTTGAGGATGTCCATCGGGATGTCCAGATCCCCGGCGAACTTCAGGACGACGGCGGCGAAGGCCTCGTTGAGCTCGAACAGGTCGATGTCGCCCACCGTCAGGCCCGCCGTCGCCAGCGCTTTGCGGGCGGCGGGGGTCGGCCCGGTGAGCATGATCGTGGGCTCGGTGCCGACGACCGCGGCGGAGACGACCCGGGCCCGCGGGGTCAGCCCCAGCTCCTCGCCGATCCGCTCGTCCCCGACGAGCACCAGGGCCGCACCGTCCACGATGCCCGAGGAGTTGCCCGCGGTGTGCACGTGGTCGATCCGCTCCAGCCAGTGGTACTTCTGCAACGCCACGGCGTCGAACCCACCCATCTGGCCGATCCCCGCGAACGCCGGGGCGAGCGAGGCGAGGGTCGCGGACGTGGTCTCGGGTCGCAGGTGTTCGTCGCGATCCAGCAGCAGCATGTCGTTGCGATCGAGCACCGGCACGATCGAACGAGCGAAATGCCCTCCGGCCCAGGCCTTCGCGGCGCGCTCCTGCGACTGCAGTGCGTAGGCGTCGCAGTCGTCCCGGGTGAACCCCTCGGTGGTGGCGATCAGGTCGGCGCTGATCCCCTGCGGCACGAACGAGGTGTCGTAGTTGGTCTCCGGGTCGAGCGCCCAGGCCCCGCCGTCCGATCCCATCGGCACCCTCGACATGCTCTCGACACCTCCGGCCACGATCAGCCGATCCCAACCGGAACGGACCTTCTGCGCGGCCACGTTGGCGGCCTCGAGACCGCTCGCGCAGAACCGGTCCAGCTGGATGCCGGCGACGGTCTGCGGCAGGCCGGCGGCGAGCGCCGCGGCCCTCGAGATCACCCCGCCCTGGTCGCCCACCGGGGAGACCACCCCGAGCATGACGTCCTCGATCCGGGCCGGGTCCAGGCCCGGGTTGCGGCGCAACAGCTCACGCAGCAGGTCGGCCACCAGGGTGACCGGTTTGACCCCGTACAGGGCACCGCTGGCCCTCCCCCTGCCCCGGGGGGTCCGGATCGCGTCGTAGATGTACGCCTCGGTCATCGGTCTCCTCCACCCGGTCCCCGAGCTAGAGCGCCCGGGCGACCAGTTCCTTCATGATCTCGTTGGTGCCCGCGTAGATCTTCTGCACTCGGGCGTCGGCGAACAGGCGGGCGATCGGGTACTCCATGATGTAGCCGTACCCGCCGAAGATCTGCAGGCAGGAGTCGATCACCCGGTTCTGGGCGTCTGTGGTCCAGAACTTCACCATCGCCGCCGTGGCCACGTCGAGCTCGCCGCGCTGGTGGGCGACGATGCAGTCGTCCAGGAAGGTGCGTGCGGCCCGCGCCGTGGCGGCGCACTCGGCGAGCACGAACCGGGTGTTCTGATGCTCCATCAACGACTTCCCGAAGGCGTTGCGTTCTCTGGCGTACTCGGTCGTCAGCGCCACCGCCTTCTCCATCGCCGCCACGGCCGCCACCGCCACCACCAGACGCTCCTGCGGCAGTTGCCGCATCATCTGGGCGAATCCGGCTCCCTCGACCTCGCCGAGCAGCGTGTCGGCGGGCACCCGCATGCCATCGAAGAACAGCTCGGCGGTGTCGTTGCCCTGCAGCCCGATCTTGTGCAGCACGCGTCCGCGCCGGAATCCCGGCACCTCCTGCCCGTTGGCGCCGACCTCACAGGCGAGCAGCGAGATCCCCGAAGCGCCCTCGCGGGGATCGGTCTTGACCGCGAGCACGACCAGCCCGGCGAGGAACCCGTTGGTGATGAAGGTCTTCGAGCCGGTGACCACGTACTCGTCGCCGTCCCGGACGGCGCGCGTGGTGATCGCCTGCAGGTCGGAGCCGCCGCCGGGTTCGGTCATGGCGATCGCCCCGATCAGCTCACCGCTGCACACCCGCGGCAACCAGCGCCGCTTCTGCTCCTCGGTGGCGTACTCGACCAGGTAGCCGGGGACGATGCCGCAGTGCACGCCGAGGCCGAGCGAACCGTCCAGGCCCAGGACCTGCTCCTCGAACAGCACCGTCTCGTGGCCGAAGTCGCCGCCACCGCCGCCGTAGGCCTCGGGGACCGACAGGCCCAGCAGGCCGAGCTCGCCGGCACGCCGGTACAGCGCCGGGTCGGGGTGACCCCGGGCGTGGGCCGCGTCCTGCTCGGGGGCCACGTCCTTGGTGAAGTAGGCACGGGCGGTGCCCGCAAGGTCGTCGTGGTCCTGCGTCCGCCACCGGGAACGGTAGGCGAGAGGTGGCCGGGACATGCCGACATCCTGCCTGTTGTTGGCGCAGTGTCAATAGGAGTGGCCGGACCTGTTGACTCGGTGCCGATGAGCCTGACACCGTCCGAAGATGGCCGCCGAGACCCGTCCCGAGCAGGACACGGTGACGATGCCCGAGCCAGCCCACGGCCTCGACTACGACGTGGTGGTGATCGGCTCGGGTTTCGGCGGCAGCGTGAGCGCGCTGCGGCTGGCCGAGAAGGGCTACCGCGTCGGCGTGATCGAGGCCGGACGGCGGTTCGCCGACCACGAGTTCGCCCGAACCTCCTGGCGGGTGCGCGACTACCTGTGGGCCCCGGTACTCGGCTGCTACGGCGTGCTGCGGATGAGGCTGCTCGACGACGTCCTCGTGCTCGGGGGCGCCGGCGTCGGCGGCGGGTCGCTGAACTACGCGAACACCCTCTACCGCCCTCCGTCGGAGTTCTACCGCGACCCCCAGTGGGCCGACATCGCCGACTGGCAGGCCGAGCTCGCTCCCTACTACGACCGGGCGAGCCGGATGCTCGGGGTCGCCACCAACCCGGTCACCACCCCCGCGGACGAGGTGATGCGGCAGGTGGCCGACGACCTCGGCGTGCCGGGCAGCTATCGGCGGGCCCCCGTCGGGGTGCTGTTCGCCGACCTGCCGGACGGCGCCGGGCTGGACGCCCACGAGGCCGCCGGCGGCCGGCGGGTGCCCGACCCCTACTTCGGCGGCGTCGGACCCGAGCGGCGGACCTGCCACCACTGTGGGGAGTGCATGACCGGGTGCCGGCACGGCGCCAAGAACACCACCGCGAAGAACTACCTCCACCTGGCCGAGCGCGCCGGGGCGCGGATCCACCCGATGAGCACGGTCCGCGCCGTCCGGCCCCTCGACCCCGAGGACGCGGACGCCGGGTACGCCGTCGAGATGGTCTCCTCGCGATCCCGACGCGCCGGCACGCGCACCCTGCGTGCCCGGCAGGTGGTGTTCGCCGCCTCCGCACTGGGCACCCAGCAACTGCTCCACCGGATGCGCGACGAGCGCCACCTGCCCCGGCTGTCACCCCGACTCGGCGAGCTGACCCGCAGCAACTCCGAGGCGCTCACCGGTGCCCGCGCCCTGCGCGGCGAGATCGACTACTCGCGCGGCGTGGCGATCACCTCTTCGGTCCACCCCGACGAGGTCACCCACATCGAACCGGTACGCCACGGCCACGGCAGCAACCTGCTCGCCCTGATCACGGCCGTCCTCGTCGATCCGGCGGACGGCACCCGGGTGCGCCCCCGCGATGTGGCCGCAGAGCTGTGGCGGCGCCGCGCCGTCCTGGTCCGAGCCCTGTCCCCCCGACGCTGGTCGGAGCAGACCGTGGTGCTACTGACCATGCAGTCGCTCGACAACTCCCTCACCGTTTTCACCCGACGCACGGTGTTCGGACGGCGGCGGCTGCGGACCCGGCAGGGCGTCGGAGAGCCGAACCCGACCTGGATCCCGGCGGCGCACCGGGCCACCCGGGTTGCGGCGAGCCATCTGGCCGGCGGAGTTCCGGCCGGCGCGCTGACCGCCCTGGTCAACCGCCCGATGACGGCACACTTCATCGGCGGCTGCCCCATCGGCCAGGACGCGCGCCACGGCGTCATCGACGGCTACCACCGGGTCTTCGGGCACCCCGGCCTGCACGTGGTCGACGGGTCGGCGATCTCGGCCAACCTGGGCGTCAACCCGGCCCTGACGATCACGGCCCTCGCCGAGCGCGCGATGGCCCGCTGGCCCAACCGCGGCGAGGCGGCTCCGCGCCCGCCGCTGGGCGAGCGCTATCGACCCGTGCCCGCCGTGGCCCCCCGCCGTCCCGCGGTCCCGGGCGGCGCCACCGGCGCGCTGCGACTCGCGGCGGTGCGGCCGTGACCGACCGGGGCCCGCGGCGGCGGCTCGAACCGGACGCCCGCCGCGAGCAGATCCTCGGCTGCGCGGTGCGGCTGTTCGGCCAACGCTCCTACGAGGAGGTCTCCACCGCCGAGGTGGCCGGGTCCGCGGGGGTGGCGCGGGGGCTGGTGCACC
>CAYYCE010000095.1:0-8571 GCA_964469635.1 uncultured Kineosporiaceae bacterium | reverse complement strand
CCGCCGGGTCCGACTCGTCGCCCTCGTAGGCCAGGATGTGCGTGGCCACCCGGTCGAGGAACCACCGGTCGTGGGAGATCACCACGGCGCAGCCCGGGAAGTCGAGCAACGCGTTCTCCAGCGAGCCCAGGGTCTCGACGTCCAGGTCGTTGGACGGCTCGTCCAGCAGCAACAGGTTGCCCCCCTGCCGGAGGGTCATGGCCAGGTTCAGCCGGTTGCGCTCGCCGCCCGACAGCACACCTGCCCGCTTCTGCTGGTCGGGTCCCTTGAACCCGAACGCCGACACGTAGGCCCGTGAGGGCATCTCGACGTTGCCGACCTTGATGTGGTCCAGCCCGTCGGAGACCACCTCCCAGACGGTCTTCCTCGGATCCAGCCCCGACCGCGCCTGATCGACGTAGGAGATCTTGACCGTGTCGCCGACCTAGAGGTCACCGGAGTCCACCGGTTCCAGGCCCACGACCGTCTTGAACAGCGTGGTCTTGCCGACGCCGTTCGGGCCGATGACCCCGACGATTCCGTTGCGCGGCAGCGAGAACGACAGGTTCTCGATCAGGGTGCGGTCGCCGAAGCCCTTCGTCAGCCCGTTCGCCTCGATGACGATGGTGCCCAACCGTGGACCCGGCGGGATCTGGATCTCGTCGAAGTCCAGCCGGCGGGTGCGCTCGGCCTCGGCGGCCATCTCCTCGTAGCGCTGCAGCCGCGCCCTGGACTTGGTCTGGCGGCCCTTGGCGTTCTGCCGCACCCAGTCCAGCTCGTCCTTGAGGCGCTTGGCGAGTTTGACGTCCTTGCGGCCCTGGACCTGCAGGCGCTCCTGCTTCTTCTCCAGGTAGGTGGAGTAGTTGCCCTCGTACGGGAACAACCGACCGCGATCGACCTCGGCGATCCACTGCGCGACGTTGTCGAGGAAGTACCGATCGTGGGTGACCGCGATCACGGCGCCGGCGTAGGCGGCCAGATGCTGCTCGAGCCACTGCACGCTCTCGGCGTCCAGGTGGTTGGTCGGCTCGTCGAGCAGCAGCAGATCGGGCTTGCTCAGCAGTAGCTTGCACAGCGCGACCCTGCGGCGCTCACCGCCGGAGAGCACCGTGACGTCGGCGTCGGGCGGGGGACAGCGCAGCGCGTCCATGGCCTGTTCGAGCTGGGCGTCGAGGTCCCAGGCGTCGGCGTGGTCGATCTCCTCCTGGAGTCCGCCCATCTCCGCCATGAGCGCATCGGAGTAGTCGACCGCCATCTTCTCGGCGATCTCATTGAACCGGTCGAGCTTGACCTTGATGTCGCCCAGACCCTCCTCGACGTTGCCGAGCACGGTCTTCTCCTCGTTCAGCGGCGGCTCCTGCAGCAGGATGCCGACGGTGTAGCCGGGCGACAGGCGGGCCTCACCGTTCGAGGGTTGATCGAGTCCGGCCATCATCTTGAGGATCGTCGACTTGCCGGCCCCGTTCGGGCCGACCATGCCGATCTTCGCGCCGGGCAGGAAGGCCATCGTGACGTCGTCGAGGATGACCTTGTCCCCGACCGCCTTGCGCGCCTTGGTCATGGTGTAAACGAACTCCGCCATGGGCGCCAGGCTACCTGTGTCACCACCCGCCCCCGGACCCCGTCCGCACCGGGCCGCGGGCCGCCGCGACTGTGGTGGCCGGACCTTCACGACCGACGATCGGGCGTGCCAGGGTGGGCGGATGAGCGAGCCAGGGACCGTCCGCATCGAGCACGACACCATGGGCGACGTGGCGGTGCCGGCTGAGGCCCTCTACGGGGCGCAGACCCAGCGCGCGGTGGAGAACTTCCCGATCAGCGGGCTGCGTCTGGGCCGGGACCTGATCTGGGGGTTGGCGACCGTCAAGGCCGCCGCGGCCACCGTCAACGCGGACCTCGGCGTGCTGGACCACGCGACCGCCGAGGCGATCGGGGCGGCAGCCGCCGAGGTGGCCGAGGGGCTGCACGACGAGCAGTTCCCGGTGGACGTGTTCCAGACCGGTTCGGGGACATCCTCCAACATGAACGCGAACGAGGTCATCGCCCGGCTCGCCGGCCGACGGCTGGGTCGGGCCGTCCACCCCAACGACGAGGTCAACGCCTCCCAGTCGAGCAACGACACCTTCCCCACGGCCATTCACCTGGCGGCCGCGCGGGCGATGGTGACGGGGCTACGCCCGGCCCTGGACCACCTGGCGCAGACGCTCGAGGCGCAGGCCGCGCGGAACGGCGACGTCGTCAAGGCGGGCCGCACCCACCTGATGGACGCCACCCCGGTGATGCTGGGCCAGGAGTTCGCCGGCCACGCCGCGCAGGTGCGCCGCGGCGTCGAGCGCCTGGACGCCGCGCTCCCGCGGCTGGCGGAGGTCCCGTTGGGGGGCACCGCGGTGGGCACCGGCATCAACACCCCCGAGGGCTTCGCCGAGCGGGTGGTGGCCATGCTGGCCGAGCGCACCCGGCTGCCGATCACCGTTGCCCGCGACCACTTCGAGGCCCAAGGTGCCCGGGACGGGCTGGTGGAGGCCTCCGGGGCGCTGCGCACCGTCGCCGTGAGCATGACCAAGATCTGCAACGACCTGCGGTGGATGTCCTCGGGCCCGACCGCCGGGCTCGCCGAGATCCACCTGCCGGACCTCCAGCCGGGCTCCTCGATCATGCCGGGCAAGGTCAATCCGGTGCTGCCCGAAGCCGTCCTGCAGGTCTGCGCCCGGGTGATCGGCAACGACGCCACCATCGCCTGGGCGGGGGCCAGCGGCAGCTTCGAGCTCAACGTGATGATGCCGGTGATGGCCCACGCGCTGCTGGAGTCGACGACCGTCCTGTCCCGCGCCCTCCCGCTGCTCGCCGACCGCTGCATCGGCGGCCTGGTGCCCGACGTCGAGCGGTGTCTGCGATACGCGCAGTCCTCCCCCTCGATCGTCACCCCGCTGAACCCGATCGTCGGCTACGAGGAGGCGGCGAAGATCGTCAAGCGGGCGATCGCCGAGCGGACGACGGTGCGCGAGGCGGCGGTTGCCCTCGGCCTCCTCGAGCGAGGTGATCTGACGGCCGAGCGGCTCGACGCCGTCCTCGACGTCCGCTCGATGACGGGTCCGCGGGCGCCGGGCGACCAGCCCAGCGGGGATCAGGGGGCGCCTGGCGGGCAGGGATAGCCGACCGCCGGGGACGGGGGCCCGAGTAGGGTTCTCCCTCGTGTCTGTTCCCGCGTCCGCCGCCAGGCCGGGCTCCACATCCGGCTCCGCATCCGCCCCGACATCCGGCCCGACATCCGGCCCGTCGGCGGGCGCCCCCTGGTGGCGCAGTGCCGTGACCTACCAGATCTACATCCGCAGCTTCGCGGACGCCGACGGCGACGGTCTGGGCGACGTCGCCGGCATCCGTTCCCGGCTGCCCCACCTCGACGAGCTCGGCGTCGACGCGATCTGGATCAACCCCTGGTACCCGTCGCCGCAGGCCGACGGCGGCTACGACGTCGCCGACTACCGCGACATCGACGCGACCTTCGGGACCCGCGAGGAGGCCGAGGCCCTGATCGCCGACGCGCATGCCCGGGGCATCAGGGTGCTGTTGGACATCGTCCCCAACCACACCTCGGACGAGCACCCCTGGTTCGTCGAGGCGCTCGCCGCGGGCCCGGGCTCACCCGAACGGGAACGCTATATCTTCCGTTCCGGCGCAGGTCCGGACGGCGCGCGGCCGCCCAACGACTGGACCTCGGCGTTCGGCGGACCGGCCTGGCGCCGGGTCACCGAACCGGACGGCGCCCCGGGCGAGTGGTACCTGCATCTGTTCGACGCCAAGCAGCCCGACCTCAACTGGGACAATCCGGTGGTCCAGGCCGAGTTCGAGAGCATCCTGCGATTCTGGTTCGACCGTGGCGTCGACGGATTCCGGATCGACGTGGCGCACGGCCTGATCAAGGACCCTGCGCTGCCGGACCTCGGGCAGGACGGGCGGCATCCGATGGAAACCGTCGGCGGACAGGGTCACCCGCACTGGGACCGTCCCGGGGTCCACGAGATCTATCGCGCCTGGCGCAAGGTGGCCGACTCCTACGACCCCCCGCGGGTGTTCGTCGCCGAGGCCTGGGTCACCTCCGCCGAGCGGCTGGCGGCCTACGTGCGGCCCGACGAACTGCACACGGCCTTCGACTTCGACTTCGTCCGGGCCGCCTGGAACGCCCCCGCCCTGCGGGCCACGGTGACCTCGTCGCTGGCGGCCCACGACTCGGTCGGCGCCCCGGTGATGTGGGTGCTGTCCAACCACGACATCGCCCGGCACGTGACCCGGCTGGGCCGCCCGTCGGCGACCCGGTCGGACGATCCGCTGCACGGTCACGACGCCGAGGACGCCGACCCGGTGCTCGGCCGGCGCCGGGCCCGGGCCGCGCTGCTCCTGGAGCTGGCGCTCCCCGGTGGGGTGTACCTGTACCAGGGCGAGGAACTGGGTCTGGAGGAGGTCGAGGATCTGGCCGACGAGTTCCGCCAGGACCCCGTGTTCCTGCGGACCGGCGGTGACCACCGCGGCCGGGACGGTTGCCGGGTGCCCCTGCCGTGGACGTCCTCGGGCCCCTCGCTGGGGTTCGGGACGGCGCCGGGCTGGCTGCCGCAGCCGGCCGGATGGGGCGGCCCGCTGGGTCTGTCGGTGCAGGTCGAGGCCGGCGATCCCAGCTCCATGCTCGCGTTCTACACGAGGGCGCTGCGGCTGCGGCACGAGCTGTCGGACCGCGGCGTCCTCGGCGCTGGGGACGCCTCCTCGCTGACCTGGTCGGTCGCCGACGGGCCGTTGGCCGACGCCGTCGTGGCGTTCACCCGCCCGGGCGGGTTCGCCTGCGTCGTCAACACCGGCGGGGAGCCGGTGAGGCTGGCCGACGCGGTACCGGCGGGCTTCGAGGCCGCGCGGGTGCTGCTGGCCAGCGACGAACTGGCCGGCGATCAGCTGCCGTCGGACACGGCGGTCTGGCTGTCGGTCTGACCCGACTCCGGAGCCAGGTCGAGGACCAGGCCCGCGACCGCGCCGATCACGATCACCGCGGGGGCCCGCACGCCCTCGCGCGCCGCGACCTGCTCGATGTCGGCCAGTGGCGCCCGCACGGTGCGCTGACCGGGCAGGGAACCGTCCTGGACCACGGCCACGGGGGTCGCGGCGTCCCGGCCGTGGGCGAGCAGCACCCGGGCGATCTCGCCGAGCCTGGCCACGCCCATCAGGATCAGCAACGTGCCGGTCAATCCGGCCAGCGCCCGCCAGTCGACCATGCTGTCCGGATCGTCGGTGGCCAGGTGTCCGGAGACGATCACCGCCTCGTGGGCCAGGCCGCGGTGGGTCAGCGGGATCCCGGCCAGTGCCGGAACCGACAGGGCGCTGGTCACGCCGGGGACGACCGTGACCGGCAGACCGGCGTCCAGACAGGCCTGCACCTCCTCGCTGCCGCGGCCGAAGACGAACGGGTCGCCGCCCTTGAGCCGCACCACGAGGGCACCATCGAGGGCGCGGCTCACCATCACCTCGTTGATCGCCTGCTGGGCCATGAACCGACCCCGGGGTAGTTTGGCGGCGTCGATCACCTCGACGCCTGGTGCGAGCTCGGCGAGCAGTTGTTGCGGGGCGAGCCGGTCGGCGACCACGACGTCGGCCGCGGCGAGCAGCCGCCGGCCGCGTACGGTGATGAGTTCGGGGTCACCGGGTCCGCCGCCGACGATCGCCACCCCGGGCACGAGGCCGTTCTCCCCCGGGCGGCGCCGGGCCCGGACGTCGAACCGCCCCTCCCGCAGGGCCTCCTGGACGCCGTCGCGCACCGCGCTCGCCCGCCGCGGGTCGCCGCCGCCCAGCACCCCCACCCGGACCGGTCCGGCGTCGGTCACCGCCGGGGTGACGGCGCTGCCCCCCGCGGCCAGGTCACCGCGGACGCAGAACGTGCGCCCCGACGCGGCGTCCTCGGCGACCCGGGCGTTGACCGCGGGATCCTCGGTGAGGGCGAGCGCGTACCAGGCGCCCTCGAGGTCCCCCGGTGCGTATCCCCGCCGATGCCAAGCGAACCGGTCGACCAGGCCCTCGAGGGTCGGGGTCAGTGCGGGGGCCACGAGCACCACGTCGGCCCCTGCGGCCAGCAGCGGCGGCAACCGGCGCTGCGCGAGCACGCCGCCCCCGACGACCACCACCCGGCGCCCGGACAGATCCAGCCCGGCGAGGTAGTGGCCGGTCACGACGCCTCGCCCGGTTCGGGTTCCGCGGCGGAGACGCCGGCATCCTCGAAGGTGGCCATCTCGGCGAGCACGTGCGCCGCGGCCTGGATCAACGGCAGCGCCAACACCGCGCCGGTGCCCTCGCCGAGGCGCAGGTCGAGATCGACCATCGGGCGCAGCCCGAGGTGACGCAGGGCCACGGCGTGGCCGGGTTCGACCGATCGGTGCCCGGCGACGCAGGCCGCGACGACGTCGTCGGCCAGGGCCGTGGCCACCACCGCCGCGGCGCCCGCGATCACGCCGTCCAGGATCACGGGGACCCGGCGCGCGGCACCGGCGAGCACGAAACCGGCGAGGGCGGCGTGCTCGAGCCCGCCGAGCGCGGCGAGCACGCCCATGGGGTCGGCTGCCGCGTTCGCCACCACAGCTCGGTGCCGGTCCAGGCCGGTCGCCACGACATCGATCTTGCGGGCATAGGTGGCGTCGTCGATGCCGGTGCCCCGGCCGGTGACCTCGGAAGGCTCGGCGCCCGTGAAGGCGGCGATCAGCGCCGCGGAGGCCGTCGTATTGGCGATGCCCATGTCCCCGGTGAGCAGGCAGTCGGCGCCTTCGTCGACCAACGAGTCGGCGATCTCGATCCCCACGCTCATGGCCTGCTCGACCTCCTCGCGGGTCATCGCCGGCGTGACGGTCAGGTCGCGGGTGCCCGGTCTGACCCTTCGGGCCCGCACCCGGCCCCCGTGCTCCGGGTCCGTAGGCACCTCGGTGGCCACGCCGACGTCGACCACCAGCACCTCGGCCCCCAGATGCCGGGCGAGCACGGTGACGGCGGCGCCGCCGGCTGCGAGGTTGGCGATCATCTGGGCCGTGACCTGCTGCGGCCAGGGAGTGACCCGTTGGGCGTGCACGCCGTGGTCGGCGGCGAACACCGCCACCACGGGGTGGGCCGGGACCGGCGGCGGACAGACGCCCGCGAGCCCGGCCAACTGCACCGAGACGTCCTCCAGCGCCCCGAGGGCGCCGGCGGGCTTGGTGAGCCGGGACTGGCGTTCCCGGGCGGCCATCACGGCCGCGCCGTCCAGACCCGAGATCCGGGCCACGACGTCGGCCAGGTCAGCGGCCGGCTCGACCCCGGGCTCAGCCATGCTCGTTCCTCCGTCCGTTCCATGCCGCCACGGCGCCCGCTGCGCCGACGGCGATCAGCCCCGCGAGTCCCCCGGCCAGGCGAACCAACCGGACGGCGCGGGGCACGTCCCCCGGTTCTACCGCACGCCAGCCCCCGCCGAGGGTCGGCCGCCGCTCGAGATCGCCGTGGTAGGTGTTGCTGCCGCCGAGCGTCACCTCGAGCGCGCCCGCGGCGGCCGCCTCGATCCGGCCGGCGTTGGGGCTCGGGTGGTGCCGCCCGTCGCGTCGCATCACCGTGAGCGCCCTCCTCGGGGAGCCGCCCACCGCGCCCGCGCAGGCGGCCACCAGCAGTGCCGCCAGCCGCGCGGGGACCAGGTTCGCCGCGTCGTCCAGGCGTGCCGAGGCCCACCCGAACCGGCGATACCGCGCGGACCGGTAACCCACCATGGCGTCCAGGGTGTTGACCGCCCGGTACCCGAGCAGCCCCGGCGCTCCGGCCACGACCCCCCAGGCCAGCGGGGCCACCACGGCGTCCCCGAGGTTCTCCGCCAGCGACTCCACGCTGGCCCGTGCCAGTTCGGCCGCATCCAGCGCACTCGCATCCCGAGCGCACAGGTGCGACAGCCGCGCCCGGGCCCCGTCCGCACCCTCCAATTCGCCGGCCGCCAGCAGGGACGCCATCGCCTCACCCTCGCGGGCCAGGCTGGTGCCCCCGAGGACCACCCAGGTGGCGGTGGCCGTGAGCAGCACCCGGGCGGCCGGACGCCGCCTGGTCCCGCACTCGATCCCGGCGCCGATGGCCACCGCCGATCCCACGCACACCGCCGCGTAGGCCGCGCCCCGGCGACGGGAGTCGGCGTGGAAGCGGCGATCGAGAACCGCCGCGGCGCGGCCGAACACCGACACCGGATGGGCTCGGCGGGGATCGCCGAGGGCGAGGTCGGCGACGATGCCCAGGCACAGTCCCAGTGCGCGGGCGGTGAAGGGACGCATCGGTGGTGATCCTGCCCCACCGACCGGGGCCTCGCACCCGTGTCTCGCAGCGACCTCCCGATCGGCCCGTCAGACGCCCACCGGTTCGTCGCTCCCGATCGCCTCCGGCTCATCGGCGTCCTCGTCGTCGACGAATCCGGCGAGCTCGGCGGCCAGGCCCGCCCGCTCGACCTCCTCGGCCAGTTCGTCGATCCCCTCGCGGCCCGGCGACACCGGTTCGGACCAGTTGACCCTGCGGAAGTCCACCGTGCCGAATTGGAGGTCCACACCCAATGTCTCGGCCTCGACCTCC
>CAYYCE010000094.1:7732-8621 GCA_964469635.1 uncultured Kineosporiaceae bacterium | reverse complement strand
CCACTGGCCGGCGGCCACCCGGTCGGCCTCGGCGCGGATGGCGATCATGGCGTCGCAGAACCGGTCCAGCTCGGCCAGGTCCTCGCTCTCGGTGGGCTCGACCATCAGCGTGCCGGCCACCGGGAACGACATGGTCGGGGCGTGGAACCCGTAGTCGATCAGTCGTTTCGCCACGTCGTCCACGCTCACCCCCGTGGCCTTGGTCAGCGGGCGCAGGTCGAGGATGCACTCGTGGGCGACCAGGCCGCCCCGGCCCGCGTAGAGCACCGGGTAGTGATCGCGCAGCCGGGCCGCCACGTAGTTGGCGTTGAGGACGGCCAGGGACGTCGCGTCCGTGAGCCCCTGCGCACCCATCATGCGGATGTAGGCCCACGAGATCGGCAGGATCCCCGCCGAGCCGAACGGCGCCGCCGAGACCGGACCGCCGCCCGCCGCCCGGGCAGGGTCGGCGTCCATCGGGTGGCCCGGCAGGAACGGCACCAGGTGCGCGCGCACCCCGATCGGGCCCACGCCCGGGCCGCCACCGCCGTGGGGGATGCAGAACGTCTTGTGCAGGTTCAGGTGGCTGACGTCGGCGCCGAACCGGCCCGGCCGCGACCAGCCCAACAGCGCGTTGAGGTTCGCGCCGTCCATGTAGACCTGGCCGCCGGCGTCGTGCACGGCCGCGCACAGGTCGGCCACGGTCTCCTCGAACACCCCGTGCGTCGACGGATAGGTGATCATGACGGCGGCGAGTCGGGCGCCGTGCTGGTCGATCTTGGTGTGCAGGTCGGCGAGGTCGACGTTGCCGTTCTCGTCGCAGGCCACCACCACGACGCGCATCCCAGCCATCACGGCGCTGGCCGCGCTTGCCCAGAGAGGCACCATGAAGCTCTACATGTTCGAGCAT
>CAYYCE010000094.1:0-7722 GCA_964469635.1 uncultured Kineosporiaceae bacterium | reverse complement strand
GTTGGTGCCATGGGCGCTGGAGGGGATCAGGCAGACGTCCCGCTCGGACTGCCCACGCGAGGCGTGGTACCCACGGATCGTCAGCAGCCCGGCGAACTCGCCCTGCGACCCGGCGTTGGGCTGCACCGTGACGGCGTCGTAGCCGGTGACCTCGGCCAGCCACCCCTCGAGCTGACCGATCAGCTCCCGGGTGCCGGCGGCGTGCTCGGCCGGCGCGAAGGGATGCAGCCCGGTGAACTCGGGCCAGGTGATCGGCTCCATCTCGGTGGTGGCGTTGAGCTTCATGGTGCAGGACCCCAGCGGGATCATGCCGCGGTCGAGGGCGTAGTCCAGGTCGGCCAGCCGGCGCAGGTAGCGCAGCATCGCGGTCTCGCTGTGATATGAGGCGAACACCGGGTGCGTCAGGTACGGCGAGGTCCGCCGCAGAGCCGGGGGGACGGACGACGGCAGCGTCCGCGGCGTCGACGACTCGCCGTCGCCACCGAACTCGGCCGGGCCGGCCACCCCGAACGCCTTCGCCACCGCGGCCAGGTGCGCGGCGGTGGTGGTCTCGTCGCAGGCGATGCCCACGTGGTCGGCGTCCACGCAGCGCAGCAGCACGCCGTCCTCGGCGGCCGCCGACACGATGTCGGCGGCCCGGCCCGGCACCCGGGCCAGCAGGGTGTCGAAGAAGGCCCCGTGCACCACCGTCACGCCGCCGCTGCGCAGCGCCTCGGCGAGCGTGGCGGCCCGACCGGCGACCCGGGTGGCGATCTCCCGGAGGCCGTCCGGACCGTGGTAGACCGCGTACATCGAGGCCATCACCGCGAGCAGTACCTGCGCGGTGCAGATGTTGCTCGTGGCCTTCTCGCGGCGGATGTGCTGTTCGCGGGTCTGCAGCGCCAGCCGGTAGGCCGGATCGCCGGCCGCGTCCTGGGAGAGGCCGACGAGCCGGCCCGGCAGCTGGCGCTCCAGCCCGGAGCGCACCGCCATGTAGGCCGCGTGCGGGCCGCCGTAGCCCATCGGCACGCCGAACCGTTGGGTGCTCCCCACCACCACGTCGGCACCCTGCTCACCCGGCGGCGTGAGGACCGTGAGCGCCAGCAGGTCCGCGGCGGCGCAGACCATGGCACCCCGGCCGCGGGCGGCCTCGATCACCCCGGCCGGATCCCGCAGCGCGCCGGAGGCCCCCGGCACCTGGACGACCACCCCGAACGCGGCCGTGGCCCCGGCCCCGGCCAGCGCGCCGTCCATCGCCGTGCCCGCTCGGGCGGCCGGGTCGTCGACGTCCCCATCCGGAGCGAACAGGTCGACCTCGACGATCCGCAGCCCCAGCGGTTCCGCCCGGGTGGCCAGCACGGCCCGGGTCTGCGGCAGGACGTCGGCGTCGACCAGCAGCACGCAGCCCTCGGCCTTGGCCGCCGGGGACTTGTTGGCGCGGCGCATCAGGGTCATCGCCTCGGCGACCGCGGTGCCCTCGTCGAGGAGTGAGGCCCCGGCCACCGGCAGCCCCGCAAGGTCGGCCACCATGGTCTGGAAGTTCATCAGGGCCTCCAGCCGACCCTGGGAGATCTCCGGCTGGTAGGGGGTGTACGCGGTGTACCAGGCCGGGTCCTCCAGCACGTTGCGCAGGATCACCCCGGGGGTATGGGTGCCGTGGTAGCCCAGGCCGATCATGGGCGTCGCCACGGTGTTGCGATGAGCCAGCGCCCGCAGTTCGGCCAGCGCCTGCGCCTCGCCGGCGGCCTCGGGCAGATCGAGCCGCCCCGAGATCCGGATCGACGGCGGCATCGCCGCGTCCATCAGCGCCTCGAGCGACGGTTGCCCGATCAGCGCCAGCATCGCGTCGACGTCGCGCGGCCTGGGGCCGACGTGGCGGTCGACGAAACGAGTTGCGGGAGTGGGCAGATCGGTCATCAGGGCTCCCCACAGGTCGAGTCGGCTCCGGCGCATGCGCCGCCGGCCTCCCCTCTGTCGGCGGTCTCGCCCTCAGAGTCGCCTGGCCCGCACGGTCCTTGGTGCCTGAGAGATTCTGGGGAGTTTGCCCCTTCGGCGCCCCGATCTGGGAGCTCTCCCGTGCGGGTTCAACGGCGGGATCAGGCTATCAGCGCCGGAGGGCCGGGTCGCCGGGTGAAATCGGGCACGGGGACGATACCTTCGCTGTGTGATGGTGCTCAGCGTCTGCAGTCTCAAGGGTGGGGTCGGCAAGACCTCGGTGGTTCTCGGCCTCGCCTCGGCTGCACTCGCCAGGGGCGTGCCGACGCTGGTGATCGACCTCGATCCCCAGTCCGATGCCACGATCGGCCTCAACGTCTTCGAGGACGAAGCGGTCGGGGTCTTCGGCATGCTGCGCAACCCCCGCCGCCGCCCGGTCGCCGAGTTGGCCGTGGCCAGCGGCTGGACCGACGGCACCCCCGGTCAGCTGGACGTCATCCCCGGATCGGTGGAGGGCGCCACCCTCGACGGGCCGTCGTCGACCGAGCGGGGTCTGACCCGGGTCCGGCGCGCGCTCGAGGGGCTCGACGGCTACCGACTGGTCCTGATCGACTGCCCACCGTCCTTCGGAGCCCTGACTCGGAACGGGCTGGTGGCCAGCCAGCGCGCCCTGGTGGTGAGCGAACCGGCGCTGTTCTCGGTGACCGCGGCCGATCGGGCCCTGCGGGCGATCGACGAACTGCGACGCAGCCACGCTCCCTCGCTGCAGCCGCTCGGCGTGCTGGTGAACCGGTTCCGCGACCGATCTCCCGAGCACCGCTACCGGGTCGGTGAGCTGTCGGAGATGTTCGGCCCGTTGGTCCTGGCGCCGGCCCTGCCCGAGCGCAGCGCACTACAGCAGGCCCAGGGGGCCAGCCAGCCGATCCACCGCTGGCCCGGACCCGCCGCCCACGAGCTGGCCGACGCACTCGACCACCACCTGGCGAGGGTGCTCCGGGTGGGCGCGCGGCTGCCCAGGCACGCCCGAACCGCCTGACCGGGCCGCCTTCCACCCGTGCAGGGGGGATTCAGCGATCTGACAGTGATCTCGGCAGGTGCAGACAGCTCGAGAGCCGCCTCAGCCCGCGCGGTGACGCCGCCGCGAGGCCAACTCGTCCTGCGGATCCGCGACCGGGTGCTCGTCGTCCGGACGTTCGCAGGGCAGGTCGCTCAGGCTGCCTTCGACCTCGCGCCAGACCTGGCCGACGGCGATCCCGAAGACGCCCTGACCACCCTGCAACAGGTCGAAGACCTCGTTGGCCGTGGTGCACTCGTAGACGCTCGCCCCGTCGCTCATCAGGTTGAGCTCGGCCAGGTCCTCGACGCCACGCGCCCGCAGATTGTCGACCGCGATCCGGATCTGCTGCAGCGAGACCCCGGCGTCCAGCAGCCGCTTGACGACCTTGAGGACCAGGATGTCGCGGAAGCCGTACAGCCGCTGGGTGCCCGAACCGGTCGCCGTCCGTACGCTGGGCTCGACCAGGCCGGTTCGCGCCCAGTAGTCGAGCTGCCGGTAGGTGATCCCGGCCGCCCGGCAGGCGATGGGGCCCCGGTAACCGCTCTGCTCGTCGAGCTGGGGAAGATCGTCGTCGAACAACTTTCCCTGGGTTCCGGAGGCGGCCGGCGGCGTGGCCGATCGACGACTGCTGACGTCGTGGGTGCCGCTCAACGCAGACCTCCTGTCCGAGCCCTCCCCGGGACGATCCGGCGACCGGCCCCACCTCAACTCTCACCCTCGACCAGAGGTTGAGACCCAGGGCATCGGCAGACCGTCGGTGGAACTACACGGAGGACGCTTTCCTCCTGGAACGGTAGGCCTCCGCCACCCCTGGGTCAACGAGCCTCCCCCACCCGCCGGACGGCGTGTCGCCCCACCGCATGTCGCCCCATGGCCGCGCGACGCCAGAGCCCACCCGGGATCAGTCCTGGCCGGGTTCGGAGGCCCCCGGCGAGCTCTCCCCGAAATCCTCCGGCGAGATCTGGTCGAGGAACTCCCGGAACTTCTCGACCTCGTCCTCGTCCTCGTCCGGGATCGCCACTCCCCCGGCCTCGAGCACCTCGTCGGCCCCCAGGATCGGGGACCCCGTGCGCAGCGCCAACGCGATCGCGTCCGAGGACCGCGAGTCGACCGTGAGCCCGCCGTCGAAGACCAGCTGGGCGTGGAAGACGTTGTCCTGGATCGAGACGATCCGGACCTCCTGCAGCGTGCGCCCCAGAGCCGAGATCACGTCCTTGAGCAGGTCGTGGGTCAACGGCCTCGGCGGCATCACGCCGTTCTGCGCGAAGGCGATGGCGCTGGCCTCCGCACTGGCCACCCAGATGGGCAGGTAACGATCACCGCCCCGCTCCCGCAGCAGCACGATGGGGCTGTTGGACGGCATCTCCACCCGCACTCCGACCACATCCAGCTCGCGCACACGGTCACCGTACCCCGCGGCCGACCCAGGCGCGAAGGTCAGCCGTATCCACGCTCCAGAGCGGTTTTCAACAGGGCGGCGTGCAACCGGACGGCGAGGTCGGCCACCTCTCGGGCGACCTCCTCGGCCTGGCCCGCGGCGGCGGTTCCCCGGTGCTGGCGCAGCGGGGCCACCACCTGCTCGACCAGACCGGCCTCCCGGTCGGCCGCGGTGCGGAAGGGGCGCAGGTGCCGGGGCTCGATCCCGAACGAGGCGAGCTCGCGGGCCGTCCGGGTGATGGTCAGCGCCTCGAAGTCGTACCGGCCGCCTCGCGGGTCGGGCGCCACCAGCCCGAACGACTCCAGCGCGGCCAGCAGCCGCTCGTCGGCACGCGCCGAGGAGATCAGCTCCTCCCGGGTCAGGCTGACCTCACGGCCGGCGGACGGCCGCTCGGCGCCGTCCGGCGCGACGTCGGCGACCAGCCTGGGGGTCCCCGGCCGTGCCGCGCCGGGGATCGGCGCCGTCGGCGCCGGCGCCGAGGAGGGCAGCGGTGCCGGCGGCTGACCGCGGTCCATCGCCTCGAGGTGCTCGCGGATCACTCGCAGCGGCAGATAGTGGTCGCGCTGCACCGCGAGCACGTAGCGAAGCCGCTCGACGTGGGCGTGGGAGAACCGACGGTATCCGGACGGCGTGCGATCCGGATCGACCAGGCCCTGATCCTCCAAGAACCGGATCTTGGAGATGGTGACCTCGGGGAACTCGGGGCGCAGCCGGGCGAGCACCTCCCCGATGCTCATCGTGGGTCGCGCCGCACCCCGCCGCTCTATCGCGGGCTCGGGCACCAGGCGATCACCCCCCTGCGCCGGCTCCGGCGTCACGCGGGCTGGGGTAGAACACCAGCCGGTACTTGCCGATCTGAACCTCGTCGCCGGAGCGCAGCACCGCCTCCTCGATCCGGTCCCGCTGCACGTAGGTCCCGTTCAGGCTGCCGACGTCCCGCACCACGAACGGACCCTCGCGGCGGACGAACTCGGCGTGCTTGCGCGAGACGGTCACGTCGTCCAGGAAGATGTCGCTCTGGGGACGGCGCCCCGCGGTGGTCCGGTCGGCGTCCAGCAGGAACCTGGCCCCGGTATTGGGCCCCCGCTGCACGATCAACAGCGCCGATCCGGCGGGCAGCGCCTCGACCGCGGACATGTCCGTGGCGGACGGGCCGCCCTCACCGACCTCCGGCGTCTCGGTCGGTACGGCGGAGAACGACAGCGTGGTGTCCGGACCGATCGCCGCTTCGCGCTCGTCCGATCCCTCGGGCGGAATCGTCATGACGCCCTCCTGTACCCCGTTGCTCGTCCGGGCTGGACGAGGCGCAAGCCTAACCCTCTGGCGCAGGTGGAGACAGCCCGCCGTCGGCGGGATCCGCCACCGGTGCGCTCAACCGAGCTGCGCCGCGTACTCCTCGGCCGACATCAGTGCTTCGAGGTCGGCCGAACCCCCGACGGTGACCTCGATCATCCAGCCGGCGCCGTAGGGGTCGGTGTTGACCAACTCCGGAGCGTCGTCCAGTTCGGTGTTCACCGCGGCCACCACGCCGCCGACCGGGGACACCAGAGGGCTCACGCTCTTGGTCGACTCGATCTCACCGCACTCGGAGCCCACCTCGACCTGTGACCCGACCTCGGGCAGGGACACGAAGACGATGTCGCCCAGCGCCTCCTGGGCGTAGGAGGTGATGCCGACGCGGACGCGGTCGCCGTCCGGACGTGCCCACTCGTGGTCCGCCGAGTAGCGCAGGTCCTGGGGGTAGTCCGACATGTCGTTCCTTTCGCGGTCGCCGGGATCGGGTGGTCAGGGGGTCGCCGAGGGCTCGGGCGGTCGGGCGTAGCGGGCGGGGCTCGGCTCGTGGACTGCGCTCACCCTAATGCTGGTCCGCTGGGTGACCAGACCACTGGCCCCGCGGGCGTGCAGGGTCTCCAGGATGCCGCCGGGGATCGACAGGGCCCGGTCGAGCGAGGCGGCGTCGCCGATGGCCAGGAACCGGTACGGGGGTTCGAGCAGTCGGCCGTCGGCCACCACGCCGCGCCCCTCGGCGTCGTCGACGAACGCGGTGTCGACGACCACCCGAACGTCGCCGCACTGGATCGCCTCCGCGCCGGCCCCGCGGAGCTCCTGCACCGTGTCGAGCACCATCGCCGCGCTGACCGCCCGCTGACCGTCGGAGATGTCGAGTTGGATCCCAGGACCCACGACCGCCTTGGTGCCCGCGAGGATCTCGTAGACCTCGAGCTTCTCCGTGGCGACCTTCTCGGCCACCGCGGCCCGGTCGGAGCCGCTGCGCAGTTCGCCCAGCTGGGACTCGAGGGTGAGGGCCTGCGCGTCGAGCCGAGCCGATTGCGTGGTCACGTTCTGCAACAGCCCGATGAGGTCGCCCTGGCGCAGCGTGCCGATGGTCGAGCTCTGGGTCTGGCGCACCTGCACCACGAGCGCGAAGCCGAGGACGGCGCACAGCGCTCCCGCCAGCAGATGGCCCCGGCTCAGCGCCGGCCGCATGGCCACCCGCAGTCGGTGCCGACCGACCCGGGCGCCCGCGGGGGCGGGAGCGGGAGGATCGTCGGTTCGGCGGCGCGCACGCTCGGGCATCGCGGTCAGGCCTTGAACAGGTGGCGCCGGATCGCGGCCGCGTTGGAGAAGATCCGGATGCCCAGGACGACGACGACGCCGGTGGCGAGCTGGGTGCCGACCCCGAGTTGATCGCCCAGGTACACCATGAGCGCCGCGACGACGATGTTGGACAGGAAGGACACGGTGAACACGCGGTCGTCGAAGATCCCGTCCAGCACGGCCCGCAGGCCTCCGAAGACGGCGTCGAGGGCCGCGACCACCGCGATCGGCAGGTAGGGCTGCAACCACACCGGCACCGTCGGCTCCAGCACCAGGCCGGCGACGATCCCGACCACCAGGCCGATGACGGCAATCACGGACCGGCCTCCGGGGAGATCGAGGGGGCGGGCGTCCCGCCCACCGGATGGGCATATGTCAGTTCGAAGGTAGCGGCTGCCCCGGTCAGTTCGAGGTCCCGCCGGGAAGTCATGCCGGATCTGATCCCGGCCTCGTGCAGCAGTGCGAGGTAGGCACCGGCCAATCCCGAGGAGAACCCGGTCCGCAGGGTGTCCGGATCGCCGATCGCGCTGATCCGGTACGGCGGCACCAGCGGCTGGAAGTCGACCAGGACCGCCTCCCCCGCGGCCCTGATCGCCGAGGTGGCGGTGAGCCGGTAGCCGTTGACGGCCACCGCCTCCGCGCCGGCGGCCCACAATCCGTTGACCACGATCTGGATGTCGCGGTCGAGCACCCGGCCGGGTCCGGTCCCGGACCC
>CAYYCE010000093.1:4814-8636 GCA_964469635.1 uncultured Kineosporiaceae bacterium | reverse complement strand
GCCCCGACGCGGCCGAAGAGCAGCCTGCGGGCCAGCAGGTACATCAGGGCGACGTCGAGCAGCTTGGTCACCAGCATCATCTCGCGGACCGCCGCCACGGAGTAGGGGGCGCGGTCGAACCCGTCGGTCAGCCAGGCCCACCCGGCCATCTGGATCCAGCCGAGCGGTGGGTGGGCGTACCAGTAGGTGTAGTGACACAACTGGCCCAGGTGCCCGACGGCCCAGGCGTAGGCGGTGTAGGTGCCCTCGTCGTCGAAGCGCGCCGGGTTGTCGTACATGCCGTCGAGGTGGACCCACCCGACGACGAGCAGCAGCAGCGCCATGACGACCAGGTCGACGCGATGCGCCGAGAGCCGGCGGCGGACCCGGGCGAACAGCCGGGCCCGGATGGGCTCCGGCGCCTGGCGCGGTTCGAGGCTGATGTCCAGCGGTTCCAGCCCCGCGGCGTACGTCATCGTCATCGCATGCTCCCCACCCTGAGATCGATCTCGGTGCGGTGGGCGCCGACGTGTTCGGTCTTCTCCCAGGCCCGCTCGCCCCGCAGCTCGCGCAGGCTGGCCCGCACCGCGGCGATCGCCAGCACCAGCTGGTAGGGCCCGGCCCCCAGGATCAGCTTCGCGTAATCCCGGAACCGCACTCCGAGGCCGAACATCCGGTTGAACTCCATCAGCCCGACCACCTCCACGACGACCGTGATCACCGTGGGGATCAACGGCAGCAGGGTGAGCAGCACGAAGACGACCGGGGCCTTGAAGAGCACCATGGACACCAACGAGATCGGCACCAGGAGCCCCGAGAACGCCTGGGCGAAGGGCATTCCCAGCAGGTAGCGCGCCGACATCCGCTCCACCCGCGTGGGCAGGTGGCGCCACACGCCCTTGCGCAGCACCTGCAGGTAGCCCTGGTTCCAGCGCGTCCGTTGCCGGATCAGTCCCCGCAGCGTGGGTGGGGTCTCCTCACGCGTGGCCAGCACCGGGCTGTAGGAGACCGCCACCGAGGCCCCCGCGACGCTGAGCCGGATCCCCAGCTCGCAGTCCTCGGCGAGGCAGTCGGGGTCCCAGCCCCCTGCCAGCCGCAGCAGGTCGGTGCGCACGAAGACGGTGTTGCCGCCCAGCGGCACGAACCCGCTGCGGGCGTGGAAGTGGAGCCGGCTGGCGAACCAGAAGAAGTACTCCAGGGTGTTGCGCAACGCCCACCAGCTGCTGCGGTAGTTCATCAGCTGGACGCCGCCCTGCACGATGTGCGCACCGCTGGAACGGAACCGGGCGTCGACGTGCCGCAGCAGCGCGGGCGACACCTCGTCCTCGGCGTCGAAGACTCCGACGACCTGCCCGGTGCAGTGCGGCAGGGCCCGGTTCAGCGCCCTGGGCTTGTTCTTCGGCACGCTGTCGTCGACCACGACGACCACCCGGGGGTCCGACTCGGCGAGGTCCTCGGCCACCCGTGTCGTGGCCGGGTCGTCGTCCCCGACGATCAGCACCACCTGCACGTCCGGGTGGTCCTGGGCGAGCAGGCCCCGCACCGTCTGGGCGAGCACTGCCTCCTCGTGCCGAGCCGGCACCATGAGCGAGAACGACAGCCGAGGCTCGTCCGGTTCGGGGAAGTCCATCTGTCCCACGGCGTGCGGCGTCCGCCAGGAGTCGAGCATCCACGACAGCGTCGTGAGCGCGATCAGCAGGATCACGATCATCGCGGTGGCGTGCAGCACCATGAACAGGTTCTGGATCACGATCCGGTTCCCTCCTCCCCCGGGTCCGCGATCGGGCTCACCGGGCCGGCCGCAGCGAGACGGAGACCCGGTCCGCCCAACTCGGGAAGTCGCTGCCCGACCGCACCGAGATCACCCGGTCCTCCGGCTGCGTCCCGATCAGCTCCGGGATCTCGTCGGCCCAGCCGAACGAGTCCGAGGCCAGCACCCGGCTGCGCACCGATCCCAGGAAGCCCCGCAGGATCTCCCGCTCCCGCTCCCGCAGCTCGCGATAGCCCATACCGCCGATGACGATGGCCGGGGCGAAGTACTTGAACGGCGGGAAGCCGTAGGCGTCGTCGGTGTTGGTCAGCATCCGGGCGAGGGTCTCCTCCGGATCCAGCTCGGCCAGCCGGGGCGAACCGCGCTCGATCACGAACAGGTCGCTCACCGCGGTGGAACTGCCGAGCTCGCAGCCCACCAGGCGATCGGCGGAGTACTTCGGCGGCGGCACCAGGATCTGCATGATGGCGTTGATCCCCAGGATGGGCAGGTTGAACCGGGCCAGCATCAACGCGAACGACCTGCCGGACTTGGAGTGCAGTCGGCTCTGCCACTGCAGTCGCCGCCACTCGCGCCGGGTCAGGTCGCGCGAGGCCACGGCGCGCAGCGTGTGCGCGCTGATGGTCAACGGCTTCGGGAAGCAGATCGCCTCGCCATCGGCGGCGACGATGGTCATGTCGTCGGACAGGAATCGCCCTCCGCGCTCGCGCAGCAGCCGCAGCACGGTCGCCGTCTTGCCGGTGTCGGTCAGGGCGGAGAGCATCACCCCGGTGCCGTCGAGGATCATGCAGGCCGAGTGCAGCAGCATGTGGCCGCGCGAGATCATGACGAACCGGAGCAGGGCCTCGACGACGTTGGTGTAGACGACGTGCGGCGAGGCGGCCAGCAGCGGTCCCACCGTCACCGTGATGGGCTCGCCCAGTTCCACGGAGAAGTTCGCTCCGAGCCGGCCCCACTGCTCCTCGTAGCGCAGGGTCACCGGATCGCCGTCGCCGCCGTCCACGTACTGGGTCATCAGGGCCCGCTGCCGCGGCCGGCGCCGCCCGACGTCCCCGACCCGGACGGCGATGTCCACGTCGCGATCGGGCACCCACTGGGCCCGGAAGAACTCGAGTTCGGGCAGACGGATCTGCGATCCGATGGTGACCACGCCGGCGATGTCGTAGCGGTAGGTCAGGTGCAACGCCCGCTTGCGGGTGACGAACCGGCCCTCGGCCTCGCCGGGCGATCCATCCCCGGCCTGCTCGGCCTGCTCGGCCTCGACCCCGTTCCGCCGCTCGACCAGCATCCGCACCGGGTCTCGGCTCCCGGCGGCCGCGGATCCCCGGGCCTGGTAGATGACCCTGTCGCTGACCACGAACCGCACGAGGAACAGCAGCGCCAGGGTGATCGCGTTGGCGACCAGCACCGGGACGGCCAGGGCGATCAGCAGGACGAAGACCGGAATCCTCGCCAGCAGCATCAGGTTGTTCATCGCGAAGAAGCGCAGCGCCCGGCTGGGTCGCGGCCCCGGTTTGGCCCCGCGGTAGACCACCAGATCGATCAGCGAGAAATTCCAGACGGTCGACAACTGCGTCGCCATCGAGGCCGCCAGGACCGCCCCGATGGACATGCGATGGTGCAGGAACCACAGCACGGCGGTGTTCACCACCAGCCCCGACAGCCCGACGGCGCCGAAGCCGACGGCACGCCCCGCCTGCCGCAGCCGGTCCGCGCGAGTGCGCGGGCCCGCGTCGAGCTGGTCCGCCAGGACACCCCGGCGCAGCCGTGCCAGGTGTTGCAGGAAGGCCATACCCTCCCGTAGCGAGGCCTTCGACCGGCCGGCGTACCGCTCCGCGAAGCCGTAGGAGACCTCACACACCCGCAGCGACGGATGACGGACCAGGATCTCGAGCAACACCTTGAATCCCGTGGCGTGCAGGAGATCGAGGTCGACCGCCTCGCGCCGGAAGGCGAACAGGCCACTCATCGGATCGGTGATCGTGGCCAGCCGGCGCGGGAACAGGACCCGGCTCAGCCAGGTCGCCGAAGTGGAGACCACGGTCCTGCGACCGTTGGCCAGACCCTGACCG
>CAYYCE010000093.1:0-4804 GCA_964469635.1 uncultured Kineosporiaceae bacterium | reverse complement strand
AGCCGGGCGACCTCCTGGGGCGGGTGTTGCAGGTCCGCGTCCATCACCAGGACCCACTCCCCCCGGGCCTGGCGCGCCCCGGCCGTCACCGCGGAGGAGAGGCCGCCGGTGCGGCGGCCGGGCTCCCGGTGCAGCAGTCTCACGGGCAACGGGCAGGTGTCCGCGGCCAGCGCCACGGCGGACGGCGTGCCGTCGTCGGAGTCGTCGACGAAGACGAGTTCGGCATCCAGGCCCGCGAAGGCGGCACCGAGGCGCTCCACCAGTTCGGTGATGTTGTCCTCCTCGTCGCGGGTGGGTACGACGAGGCTCACGCTGACGGGCAGCTCGGAATCTGTGTTCACGAGCCGCGCAACGGGTTCGGTTTCGGTTCTTGCAGGCACCCCGGCGACGACGAGGCCGTCCACGCGGCGGTCCTCCACGGCAGAAGGTCTCACTAACATCCCCAAACGAGTACGAGTGGCTCACGAACATGGGCGGGAACGGCAATGCCGCGGTTCCCCGCCGCTCGCCTGTTCGGCACGATCCGGGCGCAGGCCTCAGCGGCACGACGTCCCGGAACGGCCGGCGAGCAGCCGGCGACTATGGACAGGGCACCAGGAGACGCCTTGGGCGTTCGGCCACGGTGGCCCGCACACCACAGGCCGGCTGTTCTCGACGGCCTGTGGTGCCAGAGGAAGGGGGCCGCAGCGTTGACTCGGTGCGGCACCCGGAATGATCGCCGACCCCCTCGGCGACATCGCTGACTCTAACACTGCGTGGCCGATTGCTTACGCAGAATCGCCAAGTGCGCGTTCGGCGCGGAAACATCGGGCCGGGCCGCCCGGTGGCGCCCACACCTTCCCGGATGGGTCCGTCTCGACGACCGTTGCCGACTTTGTGTTGTGTTCTGGTCGCACTCAGTACATGTCTCGGGCAAGCTGACTCATCGGAAGCGGCACGCGCAGGCGGTCAAGGCCTGCCGTCAGACGGGAGGGCTGACGCATCCATGACCCATGGCACCCCGCCGCCGGAGCGGACCCGGATCCATGCCCTGCTGGCGATCGCCGGCGACAGCGTGTCCTGTCTGGCGCACACCGCCCACCAGCTGGCGGCCGAGCTCGAGGCCGTGGGCCGGGCGAGCACACACCCGGCCCCCGCCGGGACGGCGCAGCCGTCTCTCGGCGCCATCGCGGAGGTCGAGCAGCTGCGCCGGGAGAACGCCCAACTGCGCGACGCCCTCACCGCCCGGGCAGCGATCGAACAGGCCAAGGGGGTCCTCATGACCCGCCATGGGTGCGATGCCGACACCGCGTTCGAGATGCTGCGCGATGCCTCGCGCTCCGAACGGCGCAAGGTGCGCCAGATCGCCGAATCCCTTGTCAGGGAGGCGACGGAGCGCCGGATCATCGTGCTGCCCACGACCGCGGATCCGGCCAACGACTGATCGGCCCGTCGGGCTGACGAGCCTCCGCCCTCAGAACAGCGCGTTCGCCAGCGCCAGTCGCGCCCGGGCCACCCGCGGGTCCTCGGACCCGACGACGTCGAACAGTTCGACCAGCCGAAGCCGCACCCGCTCCCGTTCGGGACCGGCGGTGCTGCGGACCGTGTCGATCAGCCGGGTGAAGGCGTCCTCGACGTGGCCGCCGAGCACGTCCAGATCGGCGACCAGCAACTGGGCGTCGACGTCGCCCGGTTCGGCCGCCGCCGCCCGGGCGGCCGTCGCGTCGGCGCCGATCGTGCGCTCCAGCAGCTTCACCTGAGCCAGGCCGAGCCGCGCCATCTCGTCCGCCGGGTTCTCGGCCAGCGCGGCCTCGTAGGCGACCACGGCGGCGGTCAGGTCGCCGGCCTCGATCGCGTCGTAGGCCGCCTGGTGGTGCGGCGGCAGCTCCTCGATCTCCTCGACCTCGGCGGCCGGCTCGCCGTCCGTCGCCTCGGCCCCCTCGAGGCGGCCGGTGACGCCGTTGGCGGCGGCCACCCGCAGCAGCTCGGTGATCACCTCGCGCACCTGGGCCTCCGGCTGGGCGCCCTGGAACAGCGGGATCGGCTGGCCCTTGAGCACCGCGTACACCGAGGGGATCGACTGCACCTGGAATGCCTGGGCGAGCTGGGGGTTCGCATCGACATCGATGGTGGCCAGCAGGAACTGACCGTCGAACTCCGCGGCGAGCTTCTCCAGCACCGGGGAGAGCTGGCGGCACGGGCCGCACCAGGTGGCCCAGAAGTCCAGCACGACGGGGACGGTCGAGGACCGGTCGACCACGTCGGCGACGAAGCTGGCGTCGGTGACCGCCAGGACGGCGGGATTGGACGACGCTCCGCCCTCGGCGGCGGAACCGGAACCGTCGGCACCCCCGGCCTGCGGACGGGCGGACAGGGCCGACAGGTCGACGGCCCCGCGGAGATCGAGTGCCGGACGCGGCGCCCGGCCGGGTTGAGTGCTCATCGGTGTAGGGCAGACCTTCCGTGGCGTGATGTGAATCCCAGAGTAACTAGGATCCGGAGGCGGCGACGTCACCCTTGGCCGCGGCGACCAGCCGAACCGGCTTCTTGCTCCCTCGCGGCGGCACGGTGAAGGCCAGCACCTCGACCGAGGACCGCCTCAGCGACTTGGCGAAGGAGTCGCGGCCGGCGAGGGCGGCCAGGTCGGCGTCCGGGCGCACCACCCCTCCCCCGGCCACGACGGTGACCTGGTAGGTCTGGCGCAGCTCGATCACCACCAGCGCGCCGCCGTCCTGGGTGCGCACCGCGTACCCGGCGTCCTCGACGGGTGTGTGCGTCGAGGACAGGGACGCGACCGCGCCGGAGACGAGCTGCTTGCGGTCGGCCGCGAGGCGATCGGTGACCTGGGTGCGGAACGGGTCCTCGGCGAAGGCGGCGCGGAAGGCGCTGGCGCGGCCTCGGTTGAGCACGTCGGCGTAGCGGCCGGCGACCTCGGTCGGGCTCATCGCCAGGTCCGTGGTGTCGGGGGCCGGCAGCTGCCCGCCCTCACCGTCGTCGGCCACCGGCGGCAGAGTCGCCCCGGGCACCAGGTCCAGGTCGGCCCACACCGCGTACGGCGCCCTGGCGTCGGGGCTCACCAGGAGCCGGACCACCGGTGTCGCGTGGCCCTCGGCGGGACCGGCGATCAGGAACCACCGCGGCCAGGGACCCGCCTGCGGGATCAGCAGCCGGGACGGCGTCAGAGAGGTCACCACGGACGCCGCGCTCCCACCGGCGGCGGCGATCGTCAACCGGGCGGCCAGCAGTTCCCTGGCCGGACCCGCCAGCCGCGACCTCGCCGCCGCCACGTCGCCGGCCCGGACGGCTGCCTCGACCGCGGCCCCGGCGGCCTCGCCGATGCGCAGCGCCTGGGTCTCCGTCGCCTCGGGGTACCCCCACCCGCTCGCCGCGGCGGCCGGACCGGACGACGAACTCGATGCCGGCGCAGAGAGCGACGCCGTCGCTGAGGGGTTCGATGCGGCGGGGTTCGACGCGGAGGGGCTCGATGCAGTCGCCCCGCTGTCTCCGCTGCCTCCGCCACAGGCCGACAACACCAGGATTGCGGCGGCGGTGAGCGCCCCGAGCGTGCGACGTCCCATCACGATCGCCGCCTCCGGTTGTTCCGGAACGGCAGCGGCGCCTGCCCATCCTCCGGTTCCGGTTCCGGTTCCGGCTTGCGCGTGGGCTTGGGAGTGGGTGCGGACGTGGGTGCGGACGTGGGCGGCGGCGGCATCCCCGCAGCGATGTCTCGGCGGTTGAGCATCTGCGTGGGTGCATCGCCGAACGGGCGCGACATCACCGGGGGCGGTGGCACCGGGGGCGGTGGCGCCGAGGAGGTGGCCGATGGCGCACGGGCGGGGACGAACCATCCGGAGCGCATCCGCAGACCCACCAGCACAACCAGAGCGCCGAGCCCGAGGATCGCGCCGACCACCGGCGGCCACCCGATGCCCGCCTCGCGCGCCGCGTGGGTCCAGCTCAGCTCCACGGCGGGGGCCGCCGCGACCCCGTCCGCGGCGACCAGCACCCGCATCCCGGTTTCGGTCGCCGGCCAGTCCACCGGCACGGGTCCGGTCTGATCGGACAGGGCGACCCAGATGTCGGATCCGCGCGGATCGGTCGCCTTCGCCGTCCCCTCGTGGTGGCTCAGCGCGGACGAGGACGACGAGGACGCCTCGTCCCACGTCGCGCCCTCGAGAAAGGCCGCCAGGTCCCGGTCGCGGGCCAGGGCGACGAAGACCTCGGCGTCCGCCTCGACGCGCGGGCGCACCGTCACGGTGGCCTCGTCGTCCCCCGGCCGGGTGGCGGACAGCACCAACAGCGGCGCCTGCGGCCGAAGGTCGATCGTGGTGCTGGTCGCCTGTGCGGCGGACAGCCGCGAGGCCGACGAGACGAGCATGATCAGGACGCCGAGCATCGCCACGACGGCGGCGGCCAGCTGGGCCGGGCCGAACCGCGAGGTCCAGTCACGCAGCAGCGAACTCATCGGGCGGACCCGGGCTCCTCATCGGGTTCGCCTCCCGAGACCGCGGCCTCGAGTCGGTCGAGTTTGCCCTGCATCTCCCCGGTCCGCCCGGCCCGGATGTCCGCCTTGAGCACCAGCGAGACCCGGTCGCCGTGCCGCTGAACCGCCTCGACCGCCCGGCGCACGACGTCCATGCACTCCTCCCACTCGCCCTCGACGGTGGTGAACATGCTGTCGGTGCGGTGCGGCAGACCGGATTCGCGGACCACGCGGACGGCGTCCGCGACCGCCGCCGACAGCGAGTCACCGACCCCCGAGGGGGCCACCGAGAAGGCCACGAGCACCCTTGAGACACTATCTGCCCGGCCCACCTCGAACGTA